>JBLMWN010000178.1:0-5224 GCA_050257255.1 Betaproteobacteria bacterium
GTCCTGACGGGCGAATCAAAGGTAAGGGACCTCGGCATAGCCATAAAAGATGTTCGAGGAGAATTTCTTAAGGTCCCGCTATTGAGCATTAAGGACATCTCGTTCGATCTTAATACGCGCAAAGCCGAAATCAGCGCAATTGCAACCGAGAAGGGGTCACTCACGGTCTCGCGGTCCAAGAATGGACGGATGAATATCGCTTCGCTCGTTGCCGCCTCGACTGAAAAACCACTTCCGGCAACGAGGAATTCAGCGCCCCCAGCTCTTCCCTGGATTGTATCGCTCAAGTCTCTCGTTGTTGACGGTTATAAGGTGAGAATAACGGATCAGAGCCTGGCCGTGCCATTTGACATCACTATCGATGACATCAACTGCAAAGCTCAGAATATGTCCACGGAAAAGGATGCAAAGGGAACCATCGCGCTCTCGATGCACGTCGGCCGTCAAGGGACCGCCTCGCTTGAAGGCGATATCGCCCTGAGTCCTCTTGCCGCTGAACTCGCGATGAGCCTCAAGGCCATCCCCCTCAAGCCGGCGCAACCGCTCCTGGCGGAACGGGCACAGGTTATTCTCGCATCCGGGGCGCTGAACGTGAACGGCAAGCTGACGGCACGGCAGAGCGAGAGCAAAGGCATGAAGACCGCTTTCAGGGGGAAACTCTGGGTCAACAAATTTTCGCTCCTCGACAAAGCGAATGCCGAGGACCTGCTTAAGTGGGAATCGCTGTACCTGGGCGAGATGGATATCAGGTACGCGCCGCTGTTCGCACATATCCGGGAAATCTCGCTTTCAAATTTCTTCTCGCGCGTCACGATAAGCACGGACAGAACGATAAATCTGCAGGAGGTTTTCAGCACCGGGACTTCGACAGCGGAGGCGGCTGCTCTGCCCGAGAAAGCGCCGCAAGCAACGGAAGCGGCGGCGGTAAATCGCAAGGAACCAGCGCAAGAGCGCAAGATAGCAATCGATAAAGTTACCATCCAGGGCGGCACAATCAACTTCACTGACGAAAGCGTCAAACCTCGGTTCACTGCCAACCTGCTTGAGATCGGGGGCCGCATTTCCGGTCTTTCTTCTGAAGAGAACAAGTTTGGCGAGGTCGAGCTGAGGGGCAAGTATGATCGCTACGCCCCTCTCGAGATTACGGGTAAAATCAACCCGCTCAGAGATGATCTTTATGTGGAGCTCAAAGCCGGCTTCAAAGACATGGACCTTACCGCGGTGAGCCCCTATACAGGCCGCTACGCCGGTTACACGGTCCGGAAGGGAAAGCTTTCTTTCAAGCTTGAATACCTGATCGTGAAAAACAAGCTCGATGCTAAAAATGACATCTTCCTTGACCAATTCAGCTTCGGGGACCCGGTTGAAAGCCCGGATGCCACAAAACTGCCGGTAAAACTCGCCGTAGCGCTCCTGAAGGATCGAAACGGCGAGATCAAGCTCGATGTCCCAGTCTCCGGCGAACTGAACGATCCCAAGTTTAGTGTGGGCAGAGTGATCCTCAAGGTCATTGTGAACCTTCTTGTGAAAGCAGCCACATCGCCATTTGCCCTGTTGGGAGCCATCTTCGGTGGCGGTGAGCAGATCGGGTATGCCGAATTCGATTATGGCTCCGCCGCTCTGACGGCTGAGACGCAGAAAAAGCTCGACATCCTCGCAAAGGCCCTTCACGACCGGCCGGAGCTCAGGATGGACATCGTCGGCCACGCGGACCCGGAAAAAGACCGCGAGGGGTTGAAACAGAACCTGCTCCTTCGCAGAGTCAAGGCCCAGAAAATTAAAGACATGGCGCGAGCAAGCGGCGAGACGCCCTCGCTGGATGAGGTAATCGTGACACCCCAGGAATATCCTGTTTACCTGAAGCTTGCGTATAAAGCGGAAAAGTTCCCGAAGCCCAGAAACTTCATAGGCATGGCCAAAAATTTGCCTGTGCCCGAGATGGAGAAACTCATGATTACCAATCTGAAGGTTACCGAAGAAGACCTGAAAGCACTTGCCGGAGAACGGGCCCGGGCGGTCAGGGACTATCTCATGCAGTCAAAGCAAGTTGGCGAGGAACAAATTTTCATAGTTGAGGCCAAAACCCTTGACGTCGAGAAAAAAGAGGGGGCCAAGGAGAGCCGTGCCGACTTTCAACTCAACTGATTGTCAATGAGGATAGAGCTAAAAGAGTGCACGAAGAATTATTTGTGCTATACTTTTTGCATAGATTGAAGAGGCTGCAAGCATTCTTTCGGAAACTCACCCATCTCCAAATGAGCATCCTTGTAGCAACCGCTCAAACATTCGTAAGCGTATATATTCGGACGAATGGTAAAATAATAAAAAAATGATCGTGATGTCATGATAGTGCAGGTGTCGCATGATCCAGAATGTTCGCATGTGATACATCTTGCACTAACCTGTGCGAGGGGTTCGGTCACCCCGCTGAATTTGAATCTGATGATAGAAATCACGGTCAGAAGGCCGAATATTTGAGAAAGGAGGTATTTAAATGTTGAAAGCGTTCAAGGATTTTATCATGCGCGGGAATGTGGTGGACCTGGCGGTTGGCATCATCATTGGTGCAGCCTTCGGAAAGATCGTTACGTCGTTTGTCAATGATATCCTGATGCCGCCACTCGGTTTGATCCTTGGGAAAATGGACTTCAGCGGGTTGTTCATCAACCTCTCCGGAACACCATACTCCTCGCTGGCGGCAGCCAAAGCGGCCGGAGCGGCCACCCTCAACTACGGGGCATTCATCAACACGATCGTCGATTTTCTCATCGTGGCAGCGGCGATATTTTTCATTGTCCTGCAGGTAGCCAAGCTGAGAAAAACTGAGGCGCCGCCGGCGCCGCCGAGCACAAAAGAATGTCCTTATTGCCTGTCCTCCATCGCGATAAAGGCGACCCGCTGCCCTCACTGCACATCCGAAGTGAAAGCAGCATAGATGGAAGATCCTGTGGCAGGATAACGAGCCGTAATCATTTCTATCAACTTGAGGGAAACTATCATGAAGATACTGACGCTGATGATGGCATTACTCGCTGCTATTTTTGTCCTTTCCGAATCACCGGCTCCTGCCCAGATCAATCCGGGCAGCGTGTCAATCTCTCCGTTTTTTGGCGGATACACATTTGACTCCGACCTCCACCTGGAAACAAAACCGGTGTATGGATTAAGGCTGGGTTACGATATCACCCGCCGATGGGGCATGGAGGTCGCGGCCGACTATGTCTCTACCGAGCTGGAACACGGAGGGGGCAATGTAAGGTCTCTCGGCTATCGATTGGACGCGCTTTATCATTTCATGCCTGATAATAAGCTCGTTCCGTTTATCGCGGCCGGTTTCGGCGGGACAACACTCCGCAATCCAGACGGGATGAAAGATGAAACCGACTCGCTGTTCAATTACGGCGCCGGCATCAAGTATTTTCTTACCGATGCCTTGGCCTTGCGGGCCGATATCAGGCATCTCCTCGTGTTCGACGGGGGGCGCAATGATTTCGAATACACCTTGGGTCTTTCCTTCCTGTTCGGGGGGAAAGCGGCCGCTGCTGCCCCTCCTCAACCGGAGCCCGCAGTGCTTGACTCCGACGGCGACGGCGTTCCCGATAACCTGGACAAATGCCCCGATACTCCGAAAGAGGTGAAGGTCGATAAGGCCGGCTGTCCGCTCGATGGCGACGGCGACGGGGTGCCCGATTATCTGGATAAGTGCCCTGATACGCCGAAAGGGGTGAAAGTTGATAAGGATGGCTGTCCGCTCGACAGCGACGGCGACGGGGTGCCTGATTATATGGACAAATGCCCTGATACGCCAAAAGGGGTGAAAGTCGACAAGGACGGCTGCCCCATTCCTGAAAAAAAAGCCGAAAAAGTCAGCATATCCCTGGCGGTGGAATTCGACACCGGCAAGGCGGAGATCAAGCCGCAATACCGTGAACAAATCAAGAAGGTTGCGGATTTCATGAGGAAGTATCCTGAAACTACCGCAGTAATCGAGGGGCACACGGATAATGTCGGCAAAGAGGATTCAAATGTCCGGCTTTCCGAAAAGAGGGCAGAGAGCGTTCGCACCTACCTGATCGAGAATTTCGGCATCGAAGCGAACCGCCTGACCGCCCGGGGTTACGGTTCTTCGCGGCCGATTGCAGACAATGCCACGCCTGAAGGACGGCAGAAGAATCGCCGGATCGAGGCGGTCATTGAAACAACTGTCATGCGATAGAGTGTCTCACGCGGCCGGAGGACATCTCCCTTCGGCCGCAGATTACAAATGGCGGGTGTCAAGGGCAGTCTTTTAAGATTTGCCGCTTCCCGGAAACAAACTAAATGCCATCAATTATCCATTACTTGTGCTTATAGCCAACCCCCTTACTTCCCTGCTGAGCCTGAAGAATACCAGAACGATATGGTCATCAGATAGGACGATATGCTACTAAAGTGCGCAAAAGTCTGACACCCAAGTTCATTTCTATAAATCTACGGTTGCATAGTTGCATAGACACTTGACAATCATAAATGCTGTGGTACGCTTATAATTAAGTTAGCAACAAAATGAAAGTTAAAAAAAGAAGAGAGGCGATAAACAATGAAGATAACTATTTCTCTTTTGACAGTATTGGCGCTCGTCCTTACCTTTGGATTGGCCTATGCATACGAGAGCGTGCCAATGACCAGAGATATGGGCGGCAAAATGGAAGCCGGTGTGTACAATGGCATTACGGTTTTTGAAACAGGTCCGGCTCCGGACTGTTCAAGTATTAGTGGTGTAGGTGCAGGTGGCCTGAGCGCAGAAGCAAGGCCCGTCCTAGAGAATGGTATTACGAGTTTTGACTTAGGTCTGGCAGGATCAGGGGCAAAAGGTTCCTGTGCAGGAGCCATAGGGGAACCAAGCGCATGGCTGCATAATGGCATTACGGTTTTTGACGAGGGCAAATATTGAGAAACTGAATACATGACCCGTGCCTATATCACAAAATCATGAAGTGATTAGGTTATGAATCAGCTGATTATCAAGCAGGCCGAAGGGCCTGCTTTTTTTTGGTCTTTTAAAAAAAAACTATGAGGATTGTTTTTGGCGCTCCTGACAAATCTTTGCATAGAACAACAATCAGCATACGATTAATAAAGCAATTGAACTGATGATCCTAAAAAGAGCATTTGGACGCAGATAAAATCGGATAAACGCGGATTAAGATAAGAAAAATAACCATTTTGTAATGAAAAAAAGACT
>JBLMWN010000179.1:0-10418 GCA_050257255.1 Betaproteobacteria bacterium
GGGCCTTAGGATAATAAAAGAGGCGTTGTCCGCGGAGTTCAACCTGTTCGGCAGGGAGGAACAGGCTGAATTTTTAAAATCCCTGACGAAGGGTTCAGCCAAAAAGGCGCAGCAGGCAGCAGAGAAAATTTCAAGAATTAAGAATTCTCTGGAAGATTTTGACGAAGAGACGCGGAAGACGTATGAAGCCTATCAGGCTGCGTTAAAACAAAACAACACCTTTGATTTCGACGACCTTATTCTCACGCCCATCAAAATCCTCGAAAATAATCCGCCAGTCAAATTTAAGAACACGTTCACCCACATCATGGTCGATGAATACCAGGACATCAATCCCGCCCAATATACGCTCATTCGACTTCTGGCGCAACAAGGATCGAGCTTGTGCGCCATCGGCGACTCGGACCAGGCGATCTATGGTTTCCGGGGAGCAGACGCGGGCGCATTCCTTAGTTTCGATAAAGATTTTAAAAATGCCGCAACCATCAAGTTTACCCGGAACTACCGGTCGACCGGTGTCGTGCTGTCTGCCTCAAACAGCCTGATCAGGAATAATCAAAAGAGGATTGAGAAGGACATCGTCCCGACGAAAGAACAGGGGAGCGCGATTCGTCATATCTCAGCGCCCGATGAACGTGCAGAGGGCGAGTTCATCGTGAGGGAGATAGAAGCGCGGATCGGCGGCACGAGCCATCATCGGATGAGGCGTACAGGCGGAACCGGCGACGCGTCCGGCGGATCTTTCCGTTTCTCCGATTTTGCCGTGATCTTCCGCACCAACGCCCAGGCAAGGGCCATCGAAGAGGCTTTCCGCGCATCTGGCATCCCCTATCAGGTGATCGGGCGCCGGAGCAGCCTCCAAGCAAGAGAAATCGGCGAGACCATTGCGTATCTTCAGTCCCTCATCAAGCTGAACGCTCCCGGTGATACAGGTCCTGTTGATGCTGATGCCAACGAAGCCAAGCTCCTGACCACGGCGGATTACTTTGACCCCCGGGCCGATGCTGTTATCCTCACAACGCTGCACACGGCAAAAGGGCTCGAGTTCAAAATCGTGTTTATCGCCGGCTGCGAGCAGGGCCTGATCCCCTATACGGGAATGAAGGATGACACCGATGTTGAAGAAGAACGCCGGTTGTTCTATGTCGGCATGACGCGAGCAAAAAACGTGCTTTTTCTGCTCCATGCACGTCAGCGTTTTCTCTACGGCCAGAGGACGGCTCCTTCGCCGTCCCCTTTTCTCAAGGAGATTCCCGACCCTCTTATCAAGGAAACGGTCATTCCTGATAAGGTAAAAAAACAAAAGGAGCCGGACAAACAAATGGGGTTGTTCTGATCGCGGGGGTTCCCGCTCGGCCGCGGACTCAGGTGTGGGACTCTTGATCGTCATCACATCTGTGACCGCCCAAAAGGGAAGGGCAGATGAGGACTCGGGATGAGAAGAGATAATCATGGACGTTTCCGTTGCCGCGCGCTCGTGGCCGTGTTCGCGGTGGTCCTGTCCGGGTGCGGGACCATGGCGAACGGCCGGGGCTGGGGACAGGACGCCACCCTTGCTCCGGGATGGGCGCGGGTCGGAGAGGCCGCGCTGAAGGCGGCCACGGCTCCGGAAACGTGGGTGCCGGCAGCAGGCGCGCTCGCGTTTCAGGTCGGGCGCGCGGACCGGCACCTGGAACAGTGGGCAGTCGAGAAGACGCCGGTGTTCGGCTCTCAGCAGAACGCCGATCATATGAGCGACTACCTGCTTGAGGCCTCGGGCGCGATCTGGGTGGCGAGCGGTGTCGCAACCCCGAGCGGCAATGAGTCGGGCGACTGGATCATGGCCAAGATCAAAGGCTTCAGCGTGCAGACGGGCGCGGGAATTCTCATGCGCGAAACCGTGGGATTCCTGAAGCAGAACATCGGCAGGACCCGTCCCGGGGGCGGTGGGAACGACAGCTTCCCCTCGGGCCACGCATCGGGAGCCGCAATCTTTTCAACGCTGGCATCCCGGAACATCGAAACCCTCGGATGGTCCCAGGCCGCAACCACCGCATCGCAGCTTGGCCTAGGCGCGCTCACCGTTGCCACCGCCTGGGCTAGGGTGGAGGCGAACTACCACTTTCCCTCAGACGTCCTGACCAGCATCGCCATCGGCCACTACTTCGGCGCTTTCTTCACCGATGCCTTTCTGGGCATCGACAACCCGCGTCATGCCGCCGTTCTTCTCGAACCGTCCCGGGAAGGCGTCATAGCGCTGGTCAGATTCGATTTTTAAGCCTGCTGCCTTGGCCCACGGACTGCATGACGGATGAAGACGGGCTCTGGCGACCTTCTTTTTGACGACCGCGTGTCGCCACTTCTCCCTTTACGTTCCCGGTCCCAGTGTGTTAATATATCTTCTTGTGAATCCAATACAACCTGCGATCATTCCCCGTTCCGAACACGACATTTCCCGCAAGTGGATCAGTCCAAACGCACTCCGCGTTCTCTACCGCCTGAAGGAACAGGGATATGTTGCCTACCTCGTAGGCGGAGGGGTGCGCGACCTCCTGCTCGGCAGGGAGCCCAAAGACTTCGATATCGCAACGGACGCCAGGCCGAACGAGATCAGGAGGATATTCCGCACCTGCCGGCTCATCGGGCGGCGTTTCCGCCTTGCACACGTTCATTTTCATAACGAGATCATCGAGGTTGCGACGTTCCGATCAAATGTAGCGGAAGAGCTTGAAACCGTGACGGCCGTTCCGGCATCCGGGCAGGCGCAGACCCCCGAATTCGCTGAAGGTCTTGCGCAGGCAACCGCAGATTCATCGATGGCTGCGCTTAAGGAGGGTGAGGCGCCTGCTGTTGCCGAGACCCGGGCACCTGCCGAAGCCAGGCCCAGGCCGCCGCGGCTCCTCAAGACCGAGGATGGCATGATCCTCCGTGACAATCTCTTCGGCACACCGGAAGAAGACGCGCTCCGGCGGGACTTCACCGTGAACGCGCTGTTCTACAACATCGCAGACTACTCGGTCATCGATTATGTCGGCGGGATGGAGGACCTCAAGAGCGGGCTTATCCGAATCATCGGCGATCCCCTGGTACGGTTCACCGAAGACCCGGTGCGCATGGTCCGCGCCGTGCGTTTTGCCGCCATGCTCGGATTCGAGATCGAGGAAAACACCTATCGCGCCTTGTTGGAGCTGAGGGACAAGGTTGCTCTCGCCTCCCCGGCCCGGATGTACGAAGAGGTCCTGAAGCTGTTCCTGCTCGGTGAGGGAGAGAAGACCTATCAGCTGCTCAGAAGGACAGGCCTCTTCGGCGTTATCTTTCCGCGCTTGAACGAGTGGCTGGATACCGAGAATGACGGATTCCCGCACATCTGGATCGGCAAGGCGCTCGAGTGGGTCGACACCTGTGTACAAGCAGGGAGGACGGTGCCGCCGCATATTCTCTTCGGCCTCATGTTCGGGCAGTACGTCGAGGGAAAGGCAGCGGAGCTGAAGGCGGCCGGCGCGAACCCTCTCGATGCCGTTACGAAAGCGGTGACTGAAGTCCTGCGCGAGCAGGCGCAGCGCGTGATGATCCCGAGGAAGGTCGGGCTCCCGATGCGCGATATGTACTGGAACCAGCACCGGTTCGAGAAGCGCGGAGGGAAGCACCCGAGGTATTTCCTGCGCCGCACCGGTTTCTCCGACGCCTACGAGTATTTGCGGTTCACGAGCGAGGTCACCGGCGAGCGGCAAGAGGTCCGCACCTGGTGGAAAGAGTTCATCAGGGCAAATCCGGTCGCGCCCGGCGAGGAAAAGGAAAGGCAGAAAAGCGCCGAAAGGAAAGCGAGACCCAAACGACGCAGGCGGAGAAGGGGCGGGAAAGACAGACCGGCGCCGCCAAAACCGAAACCGTAGAAAGACTCAGAGGGCGTAAGAAAAGCTAACCAGCTTGCAGGCTTGCGGGCCGTAAACTTGGATCATCGCAAGCTCTGTTTTTGCGGTTAAGAGGAATTATTAATGCCCAGACCCCCGCGATTTTTCATATCTCATGATCAGGTCTTCACCACGCACATCCTCGTGTCCGGCGAGGATGTCCCGCATATTGCCACGGTCCTTCGAATGAAGATAGGTGACGAGATTCTGCTCTGCGATGGGCAGGGGGCCGAATATTTGGCAAGGATCTCCAGTCTCAATAAGAAGGAAGTCAAAGCCGAGGTCGTTTCCCAATCGAAACGGGACGTCAGTTCTCCCCGTATCATTCTTGGCCAGGGGCTCCCCAAGTCCGACAAAATGGACTTCATCGTGCAGAAGGCCACAGAGCTGGGCGTTGCGGACATCGTGCCGCTCATTACAGAGCGCACGATTGTAAAGGTAAAGGATGAAGAGAAGCGGATCATCCGGTGGCAGAAGATCGCCAGGGAAGCGGCTATGCAGAGCAATAGGCTGGACATCCCGCGAGTGGAAAGGATGCAGACCATTACAAATTTTGTTCGGACCCTGGAGGCCGGCCCCCGAACCCTCCTCGTCCTTCCCTGGGAAGAAGGAACAGAACCGATCAAGAATGTCCTTAGACAGAATCCCGATGTAAAAAACATTGTCGTCCTCATCGGCCCTGAAGGAGGGTTCTCGTCAGCGGAGGCGGCCATGGCGAAAGAGGAGGGCTTCCACCTTGTGAGCCTCGGGCCGAACATCCTCCGAACCGAGACGGCGGCCATCGCTGTGCTGAGCATGATCGGGTATGAGTTTTTTTAAAAGGGCAACGAAAACACGACGTCACGAAGATTTGCTTCCCGGGTTTCTTGGTTCCCTGGCTGCCTTCGTGATGGAGGGTATTTTTCTTGACACAAAAACGGCGGAGATGTTAATATCAGAATCTGCGGGAAGGGCGGGTTCTTCATGAAACTGGCGATCGGTTGCGACCACGGCGGCTTTGAACTGAAGCAAGAAATCCTCAAATTCATCAAGACCATTGCGAACATCCAGGTCTCCGACTTCGGGCCTGCGGGCAAGGAATCCGTCGACTACCCGGACTACGGCGCGAAGGTTTCCGAGGCGGTGTCGCGAGGCACCGTGGACCGGGGCATCCTGATCTGCGGGACCGGAATCGGCATGTCCATCGTTGCAAACCGGTACGCCAACGTGCGCGCGGCGCTCTGCCACGACCATTTTACAGCGCAGATGAGCCGCGAGCACAACGATGCCAATATCCTCGTCATGGGAGAGCGGGTCATCGGCAAGGGCGTGGCCCTGGAAATCGTCCAGACCTGGCTCGACACGGAATTTGCAGGCGGCCGGCACCAGAAGCGGCTCGACAAGATACAGGCCATAGAAAAAACACTCATCAAAGGATAAGGCCATGTCAGAACTCAAAGCGACAGACATCGAAGTCTACCACGCGATCAAAGGCGAGGAGGAGCGTGAGCTCACTAAGATTGTTCTCATCGCGTCGGAGAATTACGTGAGCCATGCGGTCCTCGAGGCACAGGGCTCGGTGTTCACGAACAAGTACGCGGAGGGATACCCGCACCGGCGTTACTACGGCGGGTGCGAGTTTGCAGACCAGGTGGAGTCGCTCGCGATCGAGCGCGCAAAACAGATTTTCGGCGCCGAACACGTGAACGTCCAGCCCCACTCCGGCTCCTCGGCGAACATGGCCGTCTATTTCAGCGTGCTCCAGCCGGGGGATACGATTCTCGGGATGGGGCTCGCGCACGGAGGGCACTTGACCCACGGAGCCAGCGTGAGCTTCTCGGGGACGCTCTACAAATCCTTCTCCTACGGAGTGGACAAAAAAACGGAGTTGCTGGACTACGACGAGGTGGAGCGCCTCGCGGCCGAGCACAAGCCCAAGATGATCGTGTGCGGCTACAGCGCCTATTCACGGGTGCTCGACTTTGCCCGGTTCCGCAAGATCGCCGACAACGTGGGCGCCTTTCTCATGGCCGACATCGCGCACATCGCCGGACTCGTGGCCGCGGGCGAGCACCCGAGCCCCGTGCCCTATGCGGACTTCGTGACCACGACGACGCACAAGACGCTTCGCGGACCGCGCGGCGGCATGATCATGTGCAAGGAGAGGTTTGCCAAGGCCGTGGACAAGGTCATCTTTCCGGGCATCCAGGGCGGTCCGCTCATGCACGTGATCGCGGCCAAGGCCGTTTCGTTCAAGGAAGCGCTCACGCCGGAGTTCAAGGAATACCAGCGCCAGGTGAGGAAGAACGCGAAGGCGCTGGCCCAGCGCCTGACCGAGGACGGGTTCCGCATCGTTTCAGGCGGCACGGACAATCACCTCATGCTCGTGGACCTGACGCCCAAGAACATCACCGGGCGGGACGCGGAAACGGCCCTCGACGCAGCCGGCATCACGGTGAACAAGAACAGCATCCCCTACGACCAGAAATCTCCGGTCGTGACGAGCGGCATCCGCCTTGGCACCCCGATCGTGACAACGCGCGGCATGCGCGAGCCCGAGATGAAGGTCATCGGCGACCTGATCTGCGAGGCCCTCGCGAACGGCCATGAGCCTGCGAGACTCGCGGCCGTTCGGGAAAAGACGAAGGCCTTCTGCAGTCAGTTCCCGATGTTCGCGATGGAACAAGCAGGAGTGTAAAGAAAAATCCTAAGCACGAATCTCTAAACTCTAAATAAATTCGAAACTCAAATGAACCAAATATTTTGAGTTTGTTTACTGGATGTTATTTAGGATTTCGAGTTTCGAATTTAAATATGACTAGACCTTCCTGGGACGAATATTTCATGGAAATCGCGCATCTGGTGAAGAGGCGCGCAACCTGCCTCCGGCGCCAGGTCGGCGCCGTGCTCGTCAAGGATAAGAACATCCTTGCAACGGGCTACAACGGAACGCCGTCGGGCATCGCACACTGCCTCGACCGCGGGTGTCTGCGGGAGCAGTTGGGCATCCCTTCGGGCGAACGCCACGAGATCTGCCGCGGACTCCACGCCGAGCAGAACGCGATCATCCAGGCGGCGAAGCACGGAACGAACATCGACGGCGCCACCTTGTACTGTACGAACCAGCCCTGCGGCATCTGCGCCAAGATGATCATCAACGCGGGCGTGAAGCACCTCATCTATGAGGACGGCTACCCGGACCAACTGGCCGCCGAGATGCTGAAGGAATCGGGCATCACGATCACGCAGTACAAGAAGTAGCGGCATGTATCAGCTCGTCGTCGACAGCTCATTGTCGTTGCCGGGAGCTATGAGCCGAGAGCTATAAACTATGCGTTGTCCCTACTGCACCAGCCTTGATAACAAAGTCGTTGACTCCCGGATGGGGAAGGAGGGCGAATCCATCCGCCGCAGGCGAGAGTGTCTCAAGTGCGAGGGACGGTTCACCACCTACGAACGTGTTGAAGAAGTCCTGCCGTCGGTCATCAAAAAAGACGGCCGGCGCGAGCCGTTCGACCGGCTGAAAATCCTGAACGGTCTCAAGAAGGCGTGTGAAAAACGGCCCATCAGCGTGGAGGCCCTGGAAAAGTCTGTGGCTGACATCGAGAAATCCCTCCAAGACAAAGGCCTCAAGGAGATCCCGAGCACGGTCATCGGGGAAGAGGTGATGGACAACCTTCATCATCTTGATGAAGTCGCGTACGTCAGGTTCGCTTCGGTCTACCGCTCCTTCAAGGACATCAACGAGTTCATGAACGAGCTCAAGGATATCCTGGGAAACAAGGAAATGAAGGCGTTGAAGGACAATGCATCATAACGGATACCCGAAACCGAATGCCTGATGCCGGCTGCAGACCTATTTTTTAACTCTGAACTCCGCACTACGAACTCCGAACCCAACGTTGTTCACATCCCATGCCTAACCTTGTCGTTGCTATAGCGGTCGGCGTTTCCGTCAACAAAGCTTTCCATTACCGCGTTCCGGAAGAGCTCCACACCCGTCTCGTGCCTGGCTCGCGAGTTCTCGTGCCCTTCGGGAGCCGGCGCATCGCCGGTACGGTCGTCGGATTCCCGGACGAGACCGAGGTCTCCGGTCTCAAAGCGGTGATCGGGATCATCGACAGCCCGCTCACGCCCGACCTTCTTTCTCTCGCGCGTTGGATGTCGGACTATTACCTGTACCCCCTGGGCCAGACCATCGAGGCCGTGGTGCCCAAAGCCGTCTCGCGCGTGAAACCCAAAAAGAAGATATTCCTGCGTCTTTTGCAGGAACCATCCGCACCCCTTCGCGGCGCGAAACAGGCAGCGCTGATTACGCTCCTCAAAAAGCAGGGAGAGATGGAAACCGATGCTCTCGTGGAGTTCTCCCGCTCCACCGTCAAGAAGCTTCGGGAGGCAGGGATTGTGGAGTTCGTCGAGCGGGATGCATCGACGTCCTCAGACCAGGCATCGTTCACCCCGAGCGTCCCGCCGACGCCCATGCCCGAGCAGGAGGAGGCCGTGCGTCGGATCAGCAGTTTCCTTTCCACCGGCGCTTTTTCCGTGTTCCTTCTGCACGGAGTCACGGGCAGCGGCAAGACCGAAGTCTATCTCCAGTCCATCAGCCGGCTTGCAGGCACGGGAAGGGGCGCCATCGTGCTCGTACCGGAGATCGCGCTTACTCCGCAGCTCCTTTCGCGGTTCCGGCAGCGCTTCGGCAGCCGTGTTGCGGTGCTGCACAGCGGGCTCACGGACCGCGAGCGTGCCGACGAGTACCGCCGCATCCAGGCCGGCCGGGTAGAAGTCGCCGTCGGCGCCCGTTCCGCCGTGTTTGCGCCCTTCGAAAAAGTGGGTCTTGTTATCGTCGATGAAGAGCACGAAAACTCCTACAAACAGGAGGAGGGCCTCCGCTACCACGCGCGGGACGTGGCAATCATGCGCGCAAAGTTCCAGAATGCCGTTGCACTGCTCGGGTCGGCCACACCGTCGCTCGAAAGTTATTACAATGCAAAGAGCGGGAAATATCACTATCTGCGCCTCGCGAACCGCGTGGACCATCGCCCCATGCCCGGGGTTCTGATCGTCGACGTCAAAGCGCTCCCGAAGAACAGCCTTTACTCGCCGAGGCTCATCGAAGATATCAGAGAGCGGCTCGAGAAGAAGGAGCAGACGCTCCTGCTCCTCAACCGCAGGGGTTTCTCCTCGGTGCTCCTCTGCCGGGACTGCGGCGCCGTGGTAAAGTGTCCGAGCTGCAGTGTGTCGCTTACGTTCCACAAGAGCGAGGGCAGGCTCAAGTGCCACTATTGCGGTTTTCTCACGCGACCGCCGGATAACTGTCCGGCGTGTCGGAGCATCGAGTTGAAACTGCTCGGCTCCGGCACGCAGAAGGTCGAGGAAGAACTGCAAACGCTCTTCCCCGGTGCGCGGCTCAAACGGATGGACAGCGACTCGGTGAAGGGCAGGGATACCTATGACCGTTTGCTCCGGCAGGTGGACCGTCGCGAGGTGGACATCCTTCTCGGCACGCAGATGATCGCGAAGGGTCACGATTTTCCGGCAGTGACGCTGGTGGGCGTTGTGGATGCCGACGTGGGGCTCAACCTGCCGGACTTCCGGTCCGCGGAAAAGACGTTTCAACTCATCACCCAGGCCGCCGGCAGAGCGGGCAGGGGAGATGCCATCGGCGAGGTGGTCATCCAGACCATGAACGCGAACCACTACTCGATTCTGCACAGCACGACCCATGATTACGACGGGTTCTATAATGAAGAGATCAGGTACCGCTCACAGCTCGGCTATCCTCCCATCGGTCGCATCATCAAGCTCGAGATCAAGAGCCCCGGTGAAGCCCAGGCCGCAGAAGCGGCGAAGACGGCGCAGAATCGGATCAGACATCTGATGCGGGGGAAAGAGACGGTGCTCCTGGGCCCTGCTCCGGCGCCGGTCTCCCGGGTGCGCGGCCAGTACCGTTTTCAGCTGCTGCTGCTGTCGACGAAGCGCGAGACGATACGGCACCTTGCCGCCGAGGGAAGAAAGATTGTCGAGGAGAAGTACGGCAGGAAGTGCAAGGTGATCGTGGACGTGGATCCCGTGAATCTGATGTAAATTCCTCTTCCGCATTTTTTCAGTTCCCCCCACTCCATGCAGGGGTGGCAAGGAAAAGGAAGCAACCATGAGGGGCCTTCGGGATCAAACAGGGGTAAAAAATCTTGATTGAAGTTTGCAGTGTCAGCTCCTTCCTGAAGTTGTTGAAGTTATAGAAGTCTATAACATTCAGTGTTTCAGTCGGAACTGTTCGATTTCAGAAGTCCAGAGGACTTTTCACTTCTTTTATTGTCTTGCTGGGCACGCAGTGCGTGTAGATCATGGTCGTCCGGACGTCGGCATGACCGAGGAGCGTCTGGATCGTGCGGATGTCGTAGTTCGCCTGCAGGAGGTGCGTGGCGAACGAGTGGCGGAAGGTATGGGAGGTGACGCGCTTCGTGAGCTTTGCTTTGCGCACCGCCTCGAACAAGGGGGCCTGGACGTCCTTTTCTCCCAAATGATACCGGCGCAGTTCTTTCGTTTCCG
>JBLMWN010000180.1:0-6187 GCA_050257255.1 Betaproteobacteria bacterium
CGGAAACGAAAGAACTGCGCCGGTATCATTTGGGAGAAAAGGACGTCCAGGCCCCCTTGTTCGAGGCGGTGCGCAAAGCAAAGCTCACGAAGCGCGTCACCTCCCATACCTTCCGCCACTCCTTCGCCACGCACCTCCTGCAGGCGAACTACGACATCCGCACGATCCAGACGCTCCTCGGTCATGCCGACGTCCGGACCACGATGATCTACACGCACTGTGTGCCGAGCAAGACCATCAAAGAGCTGAAGAGCCCGCTGGATTTTTGACAGAGGTCTATGCGAAGCGCCGTCAGGCCTGCAGGCTGGCAAGCTCGCAAGCCGGCAAGCGATGGATTGATTATCATTGACCTCATCCCGCTCAATGGATTATTATCCCTCTCATGCACTCCTGGCACGGCAAAGCTTTGCACGTCGACCTTTCGTCGCGCGAGATCCGGACGGAGCACCTTCCCGAAGCGGTCCTGGCGGCGCGCATCGGCGGCAGAGGTTTGGGTGTCGGGCTGATGAGGGATTTCATCAAGCTCGACCCCTATGATCCCCGCATGCCGCTCATCTTTGCCGTCGGTCCGCTCTGCGGCACGCCTGCGCCGGCGTCGTCGCGCATGTCCGTGACCTCCCGGTCACCCTTGACCGGCACGATCACCGATTCCTCGGTCGGCGGAACATTTCCGCTCAAGCTCAAGTCGGCAGGCTATGACTGCCTCGTCGTCACCGGAAAGTCAGCGTCGCTGGTCACGATACACATAAAAGACGACACGGTAGAGATCAAAGACGCGGAAAATCTCCGGGGCAGGGGATGTCCGGAGACCAGTAAACTTCTTGAGTCCGGCGGCAGCGCGGCGTGCATCGGCCCGGCAGGGGAGACCCTCGTCCGGTTCGCCAATATTATGATCGGCGGAGCAAACTCTGCGGGACGCGGCGGGCTCGGCGCGATTATGGGCGCGAAGAACCTGAAAGGCATTGTCGTTGACGGTACGAAGAAGACAGCCATCGCCGACACGGTCCTGTTCAAGAAGGCACAGGACGATGTCATGCGGCTCCTGCGCGCTTCACCCGTGGTCATGGGAGATTTGGGCCTGGGCGAATTCGGCACGGCGACGCTCGTTGATATCGTGGGCCAGCGGAGAATGGCGCCCACGGAGAATTTCAGAAAGACCTTCTTTCCCAGGGCGTCGGCCTATTCCGGTCCGAGCCTGAAGAAGGAATTCGGCTTCAAGAAACACGGCTGCGCCGTCTGTCCCATCCAGTGCAAAAAGGAGACGTCCTGCGGCAGGCCTGTGCCCGAGTACGAGACGCTGTCGCACTTCGGCGCGCTGAATGCGAACTCTGACGCCGAGTCGATCGTTAAAGCCAATCTCCTGTGCAACAACCTGGGCATGGACACAATCTCCGCGGCGGCCACCTTCGCGGCCTATGGCGAGGTCCGCGGCGGGTTCCTGTCGGGTGCGGAGATTCTTGAGATGCTCAAAAAGACCGCGTTTCGCGAGGCGGAAGGGGACCGACTTGCCGAAGGCTCCAAACGGTTCTGCGAGTCACTCGGCAAACCGCAGTTCTCGATGAGCGTCAAAGGGCTGGAACTTCCCGCCTATGACCCCCGGGGCTCCTCCGGCATTGCGCTTGCCTACGGCACTTCGACGCGGGGCGGCTGTCATCTCCGGGCCTATCCCATCAGCCAGGAGATCCTGCGCAAACCCGTTGCCGTTGACCGGTTCAGCTTCGACGGCAAGGCCCGGATGATCAAGATCGCCGAGGACAACAACGCCGTGGTTGATTCGCTCTCGATCTGCGCTTTTGCATTCCTCGGCGCATCCATCGAAGAGTATGCCCAGATGCTTGCTGCTGCGACGGGTATGCCCTTCACGGGCCAGGGGCTTATGAAGAGCGGCGAGGAGATCATTCTGACCGAGCGGCAGTACAATAAGGATAACGGCTTTACGAAAGCCGACGACTTTCTTCCCGAGCGGTTCTATGCTGAAGCAGGCAGCTCAGGCGAGGGGATCGATATCCCGCCGATCGACAAGGCGCGGTTTACCGAGGAGTTGGAGAAGTATTGCCGGATGAGGGAGAGGAAATAGGTGGACGGGGAGTCGACGAAGGATGCTGACCACGCGGTTCACAGCTTTAAACAGGGCTTCAGCTGAGCCCAGGCCGTGCTGTCCACGTACTTCGTTACGAATCAAATTCTTCTCAAAGAGGCAAGACAATTTACCAGACGCGAAGAACGCGAAGGAAAGCGCTCATCTTGGTCTTAAACCCGAGGATGTTTTTGCCATCCTCGCGACCCCTATCCCGGCAGCGCTTCCCCTTCGGCCGCGCTGCTTTTGCCTTTTCTTTCTATTATTACCTTGAACGCCGCATGCTGAAACGCGTCTTTCGCGTCAGAGCCGCCCGGCGCAGGGAAAGGCAAAGCATCAGTCTTTAAAATCTGCGTCCATCTGCGACATCTGCGGATAGCTGGTTTTTCGCGTCTTCTGAAGGTTACTGATGCCGATAGTTACATTAGATGTTAGTATTATTATGAGACTGTTAATAACCGTTACACTGATTTTTTACCCATCCCCAAGGAGATGAGCTTGACTATTCTTTGCAGCCGTCCCGACGATCGGGGAGGGTTCTATTATTTTCGGGTCAGCGATACGACGACCTTGAGGATGAGCAGGACCCACGGCGTTCCATGAAGAACGAAATCGAACCAGTCAATGGGCCTGACGAGCTGACCCTTGGCCAGCATCTGGAGCTTTTCCCAGATATGGGGAGGTGAGAAGGGGGCGAGTCCCAGCGTGAGGCAGGCAAGGATGAGAAGGCCCCACGGCAGTTTCGATATGAATTCCATACGCTGATTTTCTCCTCTTCAAAAGTCCCGGATGGCGCTTATCCCTTATCCAACCGTTCTCTCACCTGTCTCACCAGATCCGTCGATGATATCGGCTTTGAAATAAAGCTGAAATTATTTTCCAGGACCCCCTTTCTATTCAGGATATCCGCCGTATAACCGCTCGAAAAGATGACCTTCACATCAGGGTGGTCCCTGCGGATCTCCTCATAGACTTCTTTCCCGTTCTTCTTCGGCATGATGACATCGAGAATAAGGAGCTGAACTCTGTGCCGGTGCTCCATAAATCTGTCGATTGCGTCCTCTCCGTCTACCGCCTCGATAACGTTGTAGCCGTATAGTTCGAGTATTTCCTTCACAAGCGTTCTCACGGTAACGTCATCCTCTGCAACGAGAATGGTCTCCGTTCCGCCTGATACCGGGAGGAGTATGTTGGTTTCGGCATTGGGGACCTCGCGTTTGATCGTTGGCAGATGCATCCTGAATGTCGTTCCCCGGCCCGGTTCGCTCTCGCACGTAATGTAACCGTTGTGCTGTTTCACTATCCCATACACAATCGAAAGACCGAGCCCCGTGCCCTTTCCCACTTCTTTCGTCGTAAAGAACGGTTCGAATATCCTCTCTCTCGATTTTTCATCAATCCCCGCGCCCGTATCCGTAACGGAGATAAGGGCATACGTCCCGCGACGCCCGAACCCGTGCGTCTTTATAAATTCATGACCCAGTTCAAAAGATTCGGTACCTATGGTTAATCGTCCTCCGTTGGGCATGGCGTCCTTCGCATTGGTCGCAAGGTTCATGAGGACCTGCTCAATCTGCCCGCTGTTTGCCATGACAACCAGATCGGCATCCGTTTGCATGATCCTCAGTTCGATGTCTTCACCGATGAGCCTTTGAAGAAACTTCTCGACATTCTCGACGATCCTGTTCAAGTTCTCCGGTTTGAAACTGATTGCCTGCTTTCTGCTGAAGGCGAGAAGACCCCGCGTGAGGTTGGCTGCCCGCTTCGCCGAGTCAAGTATCTGTTCGAGATAATATTTCAAAGGGTCATCTTCGCCCATCTTCGCTTTGATGATGCTTCCATATCCGGTAATGGCGGTCAGGATGTTATTAAAGTCATGGGCAATGCCCCCGGCGAGCTGGCCGACGGCTTCCATTTTCTGAGCGTGACGGAGTTGGTCCTCGAGCATCTTTTTTTCCGTCGTATTATTAATGGTCTCTATGGCCGAAACGATGTTCCCTGATGCGTCTTTCAACGGGTAGGACTTTATTTCCGTGTAGACACGGTCCTCATCTTTGTCAAAGTGAATGTGCAATGCGGTAGATGGTTCGCCTGTTTCGAAGGTGTGTTTAACGGAACAATCCTCTCCCGTCTCGTGGCAGGCTTTTCCACTATGATGAGACACTTCATAACAATGCCTGCCAATGACCTCTTCGAGCGGCATCTTGACCTGCTCAAGATACGCCTTGTTGGCGGATATTATTCTGTAATCACGGTCAATGACGATGAAGCCTTCATCAACGGCTTCGAGGACGTCACTTATGAACTTTTCGCTCTTCCGCAGCGCCTCCTGGATCTGCCTGCGCTCGGAGATATCGCGAAACACCCCGAGGAGCACTTGTTTCCCTTTGATCGTAACCGACTCCGCCAGTATCTCCACGGGCACCTCAGTGCCGTCGGGGCGAAGGATGGCATTTTCCGTGAGATGTGTTACTCCTCTCCCGCTCGTTTCAACGACGTGCTGCTGAAAGTTTTCTCGAGAGAGTTTATCATTCCGGGGAGGGTGGAGTTCGGACTGATGGAGACCGATGATCTCTTCCCGGCGGCGTGCCACCAGCCTGCTTGCCGCAGGATTCGCATCAAGGATCGTGCCCGTTTCCGGATCAGCAATGAAGATGGCATCCGGAGAGCCTTCGAAGAGGGCACGATACCGCTGTTCACTTTCTTCGAGCGCCTCATGGACCCGTTTGCTTTCGGTCACATCCCGCCAGATTGAATGGAAGAGGTCCTTCCCTGACGAAGAGATCACACGCGAAAATACCTGAATGTCCCTTATCCCCCCGTCTTTGGCTTTATACTTCGTTTCAAAGCTGGTCTGCCCGTTTCTTAACAGCCGCTCGATGCATGCTTTGATCTTCTCAGCGCTGTCGAGATTAATATCGGAAATGTGAAGTTGTGTAAACTCCTCTCTCGTGTAACCGAGCATGCGGTGTGCCGCATCGTTGAATTCAATGAAATTGCCATTCGCATCTGTGATTAAAATACCATCAGGCGACTGCTCGAATAAGGTGCGATATCGCAGCTCTGCTTCTTTCCCGTTCATTTTGTCATCGTTATCCTTCATGATAGACTCCCGTCTTGATCGGGCTTGACGAGTTCTCACGCCGGAGAAACAATTCAAGCCAGATTAATGCGTGATGAATCTATAATGAATTATAATCCGCACCACAGCGACACCTTCAATCGGTGCAAATTTCAGCAATAAGCCGTTCCTACCTTGTAACTATACCATAAAATGAAGAATCAAATAGTATTTTTACTCACTTTTCAGTCACCTGCCCCCGTGGCGGGCAATGAAAAAACCCTTTTCAATTCATGGTGCTTTGGGTATACTTGCTCAAGTCAGCAACGGACCCATGGTGAGGAAAATCTTTTGCCCATACCCTTTGATATCAGCTCCATAACCGGTCTCGGGGAACAGGAAGCCGCGGAACGCCTTGAGCGCGAGGGTCATAACGAGCTGCCTTCGACAAAGCAGCGAAGCATCTTCGCCATCGCCTTAGACGTGATGCGCGAGCCCATGTTCCTGCTCCTCTTTGCCTCCGGAGCCATTTATCTGTTCCTTGGCGATATGCAGGAAGCGATCATGCTTCTTGGTTTCGTGTTCGTCGTCGTAGGCATCACGTTGTACCAGGAGCGCAAGACGGAGCGCGCCCTCGAAGCACTGCGGGATTTATCAAGCCCGCGCGCCCTGGTTATCCGCGGCGGCAAGCAGATACGCATTCCCGGCCGCGAGGTCGTCCGCGGCGACGTGATCGTCCTTGCCGAGGGTGACCGCGTACCCGCTGATGCCGCCCTTCTGTCGTCCCTTAATCTGTCCGTTGATGAATCGCTCCTCACCGGCGAATCGCTGCCGGTCAGAAAGAAAGAGGACGCGAACAGAACAGCGATGAGCAGACCCGGAGGCGAGGACCTGCCGTATGTCTATTCCGGCACGCTCGTCGTCAAGGGACAGGGGATTGCCACGGTACTGGCGACCGGCATGGATACGGAGATCGGCAAGATCGGGAAAGCGCTCCAGAGCGTCGAACTTGAAGAAACGTCGCTCCAGAAGGAAACGGGAAGGGCCGT
>JBLMWN010000181.1:0-2662 GCA_050257255.1 Betaproteobacteria bacterium
CCTCGCCAAGTCAAGCCCAAAAAAGTCCGTATCAAAAAACGCTGGCCTTTTTCATCGCAATATTGTATAAAAAGCTTGCCATGGCGAAGAAACCTCCCGCAAAAAGAAAAGGCAAAGGCGGCCGTTTCGACCGTTGGATAGTCGCCGGTATCATCATTTCCTTCGTGTTCATAGCGCTCACGCTCTGGGGCCCTTTGCGCAAATTCCGTCACGCGGGCGAAAAGAGGTCTACGACCCAACAGACTCAGCAGCGGGAAACAGCGTCAGCCGCGAAACCCTCGTCTAAAAGGCCGCCTTCTCACGTTTTAAAAAAGGAAACTCCGAAATATACACCAGGTCCAGCGTTACTGGGAGGCGTTCGGCCGGAAAGGACTGTCCAAGTCGCCATCGTCATCGACGATCTGGGAATGGACGTGAATCAGGCGCGCGAGATACTTTCTTTGCAGGGCAAAATCACTCTTTCCGTCATGCCAGGCCTGGCACAATCGAAAAAAGTCGCCGAGTTGGCGAAGCAGAACAACCGTGAGGTGCTGATCCACCTGCCCATGGAGTACCGGGGCAAGAACGGGAAACCGGCGCCCGGCATGCTGCGCTCGGACATGACGCCCATGGAATTCCTGACTACCGTGAGCGACGACGTCGAATCCGTCCCCGGCGCAATAGGCATCAATAACCACGAAGGATCTGCGCTCACGGAAAACAAAGAGGCCATGAAGTTTCTGATGGCCGAGCTCAAGGCCCGGAACCTGATGTTTCTCGACAGTCTTACCAGTGCGCACAGCGTGGCCTATTCGACAGCCAAGGACTTCGGCCTCAAGTCCGCAAAGCGCGACGTGTTCCTGGACAATGACAGTGACAACCCTGCATCCATACGGAAACAGCTCGATGAGCTGGCCGAGATCGCCCGGAAGAACGGAAAGGCCATCGGCATCGGCCATCCGCATCCCGCAACGATCACGGAACTCCGAAAGTGGGTCGCAGAAACCGGCGGCCAGGGCATCGAGATCGTGCCGGTGTCGAGGTTAATGAATTGAACAGTTTTCACGCGAGGACGCTGAGAATTATTCGAGAGGGCACAAGGGGTGTCACCAATGATTTAGTCTTTTTCAACAGCGGGTTTCCTGTCATTTCTACTTTTCATAGGCCTTCCCCTGCACACTCTGCGGTCTCTGCGGTAAAATAAGAATCATGCTCACCCTCGGAATAGAAACCTCCTGCGATGAAACAGCGGCTGCCGTTCTTCATGACGACAAGGTCCTCTCCAGCATCGTCTCCTCTCAGATCGATATCCACAAAAAATACGGCGGCGTGGTGCCCGAGCTCGCCTCCCGGGAACACCTCAAGAACCTGATGCCGATCATCCGCGAGGCCCTCGACTCCGCGTCGGTGACTCTCAAGGACATCAGTCTTATTGCCGTCACCTACACGCCCGGCTTGATCGGTGCGCTGCTCGTCGGCGTGTCCGCCGCAAAGGCCATCGCTTACGCGCAAGGCATCCCCTTCATCGGCGTCCACCACGGTGAAGGCCACATCCTCGCAGCGCATATTGAATATCCTGAGATCGGCTACCCCTACATCGCTTTGCTCGTATCGGGCGGACACACGGCGCTCTATCATGTCAAGGGACTCGGTGAATACCACCTGCTCGGCCAGACGCGGGACGATGCGGCAGGCGAGGCATACGACAAAGTCGCAAAACTTTTGGGTCTCGAATATCCCGGCGGCCCGGTGATCGACAACCTCGCACAGCTCGGGAAGCCCGAGACCGTAAAATTTCCGCGCGGTCATCTCGGGGGCTACGATTTCAGCTTCAGCGGCTTGAAGACAGCCGTCAGAAACCACATCGCGCTTTTCATGAGCAAGGGCGGGGGAATCGACCCAAGGCTGAATCTCAGAGACGTAGCTGCGAGCTTTCAGGCGGCGGTTGTGGATGCCCTTCTCGAGAAGACCATGTTTGCTGCGACAGAAACAGGCGTGGACAAGATCGTGGTTGCCGGAGGTGTAGCAGCAAACAGCTCGCTCAGAAAGAGAATGAGCGAGGAAGCGCAGAGCCGTGGCATCACGTTGTATCTGCCGGGCATGTTCTTCTGCATCGACAATGCCGCCATGATCGCGCTCGCGGGATATCTCCACTTCCAGCGCGGGGAAAGATCGAGCCTCGACCTGAATCCCTGCGCGAGCATGCTGCTATGATTTTTCACCCAGAGGTCGTTGAACATCGGCTTCATGGAGCAGTGCGCATAGCATTTCAGCTCGCTTCCGGTTGCCTTTGCATTTTTTTGAGCCTCCGCGGTAAATTTTATTTTCTTTTTTTAAAAAAAGTTCTTGCTATTTAAAAATAACCCTGTATTATGCACCTCGACTGTTTAACAATGTGGCGGGAGTTTGACTGAAGCGCACGCCTTCATATCCCTGCCCTTCACATCATCGATCATCAACCCCCCTTGCTTTCAGCTTCCATTTTGAAATCACAAAAGCACTTATGGTTGGCGAACGATGTAGTTATGCCGGTCATATTTGTGCTGGCGCCGTCCTCGTACTCAGGGATACCGGTGTGTTCCTGCGGCCTGCACGCAAACCTCTAACTGGATTTCTGTCCGGGAATGTATGCTGCCGGATTCCGAGATCAAAGGAGTATCATGTCTTTTTCCAAATTGCAGCT
>JBLMWN010000182.1:0-6996 GCA_050257255.1 Betaproteobacteria bacterium
GCAGAAAACATCCTTCATCGTCACAAAACTGCAGACCACCCCGCCGCTCCATTCATCATCTTCCTCGCCTTACGACGCAAGTGCCTTATCCTGTATTTTAACCGGAATCCTTGACTCGATATTGCGGAGAAGTGCCGTCAGGGCATCGCGCTGTTTCTCCGCAAGATAGGCCTGTCTGAAGCTTTCTTTGTTCTTCTCGAAGTCACCTGGTTTTGCATTTGGATTTTTCCGCTGATAAGCGGCTTGAAACTCGGCGTCTTCCACAGTCACGCCGTCTTTAACGAGCTGCTCCAATTTCTGCCGCAGGAGAAACTCGCGCTGACTGGCCTCGAATGCGGCAGGCTTCATATTGATGCGGTCCAGGATCCGTTCATAGCTCTGTTTGTCGAATCTGCCGTCTCTGGAAAAGGCGGGCATCTTCATGATAGCTGCCTGGAGCTCTTCATCACTGACCCGGAGTCCGATGCGCTCGGCTTCGGCTACCAGCAACCGGTTTACGATGAGCTCCTGCAGAGCCTGGTTTCTCAGATTTTTTGCGAAGGATTCGTTGAACTGATCTTTCAAGAGTTCTCTATAGCTATCGTACAAGTTCCGGTAGACCCGGTTCACGTCATCGGATGTAATCACGTATCCGCCCACCTTGGCTACCGCTCTGCCGCCCTGTGATGACGGATAAATGCCGAAGAAAAGAAAGGTGACCGTGATTAGTCCGACAATAATCCACATCATCCAGACCATATGTTTCCGCATCCATTCAATCATTGCTTGTCCCCCTCTATTAATTTCGGAATACGGAATGAAGAAATCGAGATTACCTCTTTCAATCTGCATCCCGCCTCCTGCATGCTATTCGCTCAGTTTCTTTTTTAACAACTGATTCACGAGGTCCGGGTTTGCCTTCCCCTTGCTCGCCTTCATCACCTGGCCCACGAAAAACCCGAAGAGCTTCTCTTTTCCGGCCTTATAGTCGGCGGCCTGACTGGAATTGGTTTTGATCACTTCGTCGATGATCTTTTCGATTGCGCCGGTGTCCGAAACCTGAACAAGTCCCTGTTCCTTTACCACGGTCTCGGCGTCTTTTCCCGTTTTATACATCTCCTCGAACACGGTCTTGGCGATCTTGGTGCTGATCACGCCGTCACTGATCATCTTGACCATCCCGGCGAGCTTGTCGGGCTTGATGGGGCAGTCCTCGATCTCCTTACCCTCGGCGTTCAGCAGCCGCATCAGTTCGCCCATCATCCAGTTCGAGATCACCTTGGGCTGCCCCGAGAGCCTTGCCGCTTCCTCGTAGTAGGCGGCCATTGCCTTTGACTGGGTAAGCATGTCGGCGTCGTACTCGGGAAGACCGTACTGCTTCACGATTCGCTCGCGCTTTGCATCGGGCAGTTCGGGAATGGTCTTGCGGATCTGCTCGATAGTCTCCTTGGACACAACGATCGGCACCAAGTCCGGTTCCGGGAAATAGCGATAGTCATGTGCCTCTTCCTTGCTCCGCATGGAAAAGGTAACGCCTTTGGTCGAGTCGAAGAGCCGTGTTTCCTGGATGATTTTGCCGCCCTCGTCGAGGATCTGCGCCTGCCGCTTGATCTCGTACTCGAGCGCCTTCTGCACAAACTTGAAAGAGTTCACGTTCTTGATCTCCGCGCGCGTGCCGAACTCCTTTGACCCGACAGGCCGGATCGAGACGTTTGCGTCGCAGCGGAAATTGCCCTTTTCCATGTCCGCATCGGACACCTCGATATAGCGAAGAATGGCGCGCAGCTTCTTCAGATATTCCGACGCTTCTTCAGGTGTGCGGATGTCCGGCTCGGACACGATCTCCATCAGCGGTGTCCCAGCCCGGTTCAGGTCCACAAGGCTCGCCCCGCTCTCGGCCTGATGAAGGTTCTTTCCCGCGTCCTCTTCGAGATGGATGCGCGTAAGACCGACGCGCTTGACCTTTCCATCCACAACGATCTCCACGTACCCGTGCTCGCATACCGGCAGCTCATACTGCGATATTTGGTAACCTTTGGGAAGATCGGGGTAGAAATAGTTTTTGCGTGCGAACCGGCTGTAGTGGCTTATCGTACAGTGCGTGGCAAGTCCTGTTTTGACTATGTATTCAACCGCTTTATTATTCAGCACCGGCAGCACGCCCGGCATGCCGATGCAGACCGGGCAGGTACGTGTGTTCGCGTCCTCGCCGAACCGCGTCTCGCACCCGCAGAATATCTTGGTATTTGTCTGGAGTTGGGCATGCACCTCAAGCCCGATGACCGCCTCGTATTTCATGCTGAATACCTCTCGTCTCGTGTCGAACGGTTACGATGCCTGTTTCGGTTCATGGTTCCTTTGTACGGTCTTCACGTTACCGACCTACGATCGATGACACGGCTTCGTTACCGATTACCATACTATAATTTTTCTCCGATTCTCGGAATCATGTTTACAATTTCGGTCTTTTCTTATGCCACTCCGTCGCCTGTTCGTAGGCAAAAGCAGCGTGCAAAATTGACTCTTCGTCAAAATGCTTGCCGAGCAACTGCAGGCCGATCGGGAGGTTCGTTTTCGTGAACCCGCAGGGAATCGAGATTCCGGGAATGCCGGCCAGGTTCACGCTGATGGTGAAGATGTCGGACAGGTACATCTGGAGCGGGTCGGTTGTCTTCTCCCCGATCTTGAATGCCGCCGTTGGCGCCGTCGGCGTGGCGATAACGTCCACAGTCTTGAAGGCTTCATCGAAATCGCGCTTGATCAAGGTCCGTACCTGCTGTCCTTTTTTATAGTAGGCCTCGTAATAACCGGCTGAAAGTGCATAGGTACCGAGCATGATCCTGCGCTTCACCTCGGGACCGAATCCTCGGCTGCGCGACTTCATGTACATGTCCAGCAGGTCCTTTGCTCCTTCGGCGCGGAACCCGTATTTGACGCCGTCATAGCGCGCAAGATTCGAACTCGCCTCGGACGTTGCAAGAATATAGTACGTGGCTACTGCGTAGCCCGTATGAGGGAGAGATACTTCCACGACCTTAGCCCCAAGCCCTTCGAGGACTTTTACGGCATCCCTGATTGCCTTCTCCACCCCGGGGTCCATGCCCTCAATGAGGTACTCTTTCGGCAGGCCGATCTTCATTCCTTTTGCATCTTTTTTCAGCGCCCCGGTAAAATCGGGTGCGGAAATGTCTGCGGACGTGGAGTCCTTGCGATCATGGCCCGCAATGACGTTCATGAGCAGTGCGGAGTCGGTCACATCTTTGGTTATGGGACCGATCTGGTCGAGCGATGATGCGAATGCCACAAGCCCGAACCGGGACACTCTTCCGTAGGTCGGTTTGAGCCCGACGACCCCGCAGCATGCTGCAGGCTGACGGATTGAACCGCCCGTGTCCGAGCCGAGGGCTCCGATGCATTCCCCCGCAGCCACAGCGGCCGCTGAGCCGCCACTCGAACCTCCCGGAATCCGTTCGAGATCCCAGGGATTCTTGGTGATGAAGAATCCGGAGTTCTCCGTCGAGGACCCCATGGCGAATTCGTCCATGTTGGGCTTGCCGCAAAGTACATATCCCGCCAGGTTTAATTTTTTGACAACGGTCGCGTCATAGGGCGGCACGAAGTTTGCGAGAATTTTTGAGGCGCAGGTGGTCCTGATCCCCTCGGTACACATGTTGTCCTTGACCGCGATCGGTATACCGAGCAGCGGCGAAGAAGCATCACCCGTTTTGATCCGCTTGTCGGCGTCCTTGGCCTGCGCACGCGCGATCTCTTCGGTAACCGTTATGTAGGCTTTCACCTGCCCTTCCACAGCGTTGATCCTGTTGAACACCGACTCGGCAACGGATTCAGACGTGGTCTCACCCTTTTTCAGCATGTCATGCAATTCGTGAATCGTAAGCTGAAATAACTCCATTATTTCTCCCTCACCCGGTTGTTTTCGTCCACGAGAACGATCTTCGGTTTGAAGGTCTTGAGCTCATCCTCGTTGAAGTATTCGTAGCAAAAAACAATGATCTTATCACCCTTGACTCCGCGGCGGGCCGTTGGTCCGTTCAGCACCATATCACCGGAACCTCGTTCGCCCGGTATGACGTAGGTCTCGAACCGCTCCCCGTTGTTTAGGTTCGAAACATGGACTTGTTCATAGGGGAGAATGCTCGCCGCCTCAAGCAGCACGGCATCAACGGTCAAGCTGCCCTCGTATTCGAGGTTTGAATCGGTCACGGTCGCTCGATGGATTTTTGATCGGAGCATTAATCGAAACATGATTCTCCTTTAAAGCCGTACGGGTGAACCATGAGAAGGAGGAGGAAAATATTTTGCATACCTTTCCCCTTCACGCCTCGCTTCTCACATTTCACCCTACTCAATGATCTTCGGCACTTTATAGTGTCCTGCGGCCTTTTCAGGCGCATTGGCCAGAGCCCGATCCTGCGGAAGACTCTCCTCGGGCGTATCGTTTCGCATTACGTTATTGATATCCAGCACATGAGACGTCGCCTCCACACCCGTGGTGTCAAGTTCGTTCAACTTGTCCACATAGGTGAGAATATTTGAAAGCTGGTCCGTCAGCCGTTCCTTGTCCTGCTCCGACAGTTCCAACCGAGCGAGCTTGGCCACGTGCTCGACTTCCTGTTTCGTAATTTTCATAGGAACTCCTGTTAAAGATCTCACCGCAGAGGGTTTCACTCTGCGCTCATGCGTTCTCTGCGGCAAATTGACCTTAAATAACTTCCAAATTCGCGTACTTCACCGCCAGCGTCTTTACCCCATGACCGGGAAAGCTTACGCTGATCTTGAGATCGTCCCCGGCTCCTTCGGAACGCTGCACCGTGCCGATGCCGAACTTTGCGTGGCGCACCACGGCGCCTTTGTAGTATCGATCGCCGGAACCGGACCTGGCTGCATGAGGAGCCGCAGCCTGCAACTCCTCTCCGTCTCTCCGCGCGCTGTGGGATGACCTCTCAAACGGGCTGCGGTCCCGAAAAGTACAGGCCGGGAGTGACTCCATACCCGCAAATTCCATGGCCTCGTGCGGGATCTCCCCCACAAAACGAGACATCAGGTTTGTCTGCGGGTACCCGTAGAGCCTGCGCTCAAACGCATGGGTGAGGAAGAGCCGTTCCTTTGCCCTGGTGATGCCGACGTAACAGAGACGGCGTTCTTCTTCGAGTTCTTCCTCGCTCTCGGCAGACCGTGAATGGGGGAAAAGCCCTTCTTCCATGCCCGCCATAAAGACCACGGAGAATTCGAGTCCCTTGGCATTGTGAAGAGTCATAAGCGTCACGGAATCCGTCCTGCCGCGTCCGCTGTCCGCGGCGGTCTGCTGTTCAAGATCGGTAATGAGGGCTACCTGGTCAAGGAATGCCGCAAGCGATGCATCGCGGTTCTGCTCCTGAAAATCCTCGGTCGCGGTCATGAGTTCGCTCAGGTTCTCAAGCCTGATCCGCGACTCAACGGTCTTTTCCTCTTCCAGCGCTGCGCCGTACCCGCTCTCGTGGATCACCAGCCGCACCAGATCCGTGATGGTCTGCGTCCCGACATGCGTCCGCATCCGCTCCAACATGCCCATGAATTCACGAAGTTTCTTTTTTGCCGAAGGCGTAACGTCGGTACGATCCGCATTCAGCGCAGCCTGATACAGTATGATGCCTGCCTGCGCCGCCGCTTTTTCAAGCTTTTCTATTGTCGTATCGCCGATACCGCGCGCAGGAACGTTTATGATCCTGCGCAGACTGACGATATCTGCGGGATTCTGGAGCACCCGCAGGTATGCGATGATGTCCTTAATCTCCTTGCGGTCGTAGAACCGCAGGCCGCCGAAGATGCGGTACGGGATCCCTCGGTTGCGGAGAGCATCCTCGAGAGCCCGCGACTGGGCATTCGTGCGGTAGAGCACTGCGATCTGGCGCAGACTCCGTCCTTCATCCACCTCCCGCTGAATGGTCCCACAGATGAAACGCGCTTCGTCCTTTTCGTCGAGCGCTTTGTAACATACTATCTTATCACCGTCGCGTTTCCGTGTCCAGAGTTCCTTGGGTTTCCTGCCGATGTTGCGTGCAACCACCGCGCCGGCAGCGCCCAGGATATTCTGGGTCGAGCGGTAGTTCTGTTCGAGTTTGATCACCTTAGCCGCGGGAAAATCCTTCTCGAAGTTCAGGATGTTCGAAATATCGGCTCCGCGGAACCGGTAAATGCTCTGGTCGTCGTCCCCGACCACACAGAGGTTCTTTCGCTGCGCGGTCAGCAGCCGAACGAGCCGATACTGAGCATGGTTCGTGTCCTGGTATTCGTCAATCAGGATATGGTGAAATAAACTTTGATAGGTGCCGAGTACGTCCTGCTGCTGCTCAAAGAGTCTCACCGTGAGCATGAGCAGGTCGTCGAAATCCAGCCCGTCCGACTCTTTAAGCTTTTCCTGGTAGAGGGAGTAGACGCGGGACACGGCCTCTTCGAACCCAAAATGGCTGCTCGTTCTTTCGTACTGCTCCGCATCAATGAGATTGTTCTTGAGCGCGCTGATCCTGGCGCCGATTGCCTTAGGCTGATACTGTTCGCCGTCGATCCTCAAGTCCGTCATGCATGCCTTTATAAGCGACAAACGGTCCGTCTCATCGTAGATAACGAAGGACCGCTTGTACCCCAGGCGGTCCGCGTGCCCCCGCAGGATCCGTACACAGGCAGAGTGGAACGTACTGATCCAGAGTCTCCGGAGCGGAACATCGATCATGCGTTCCACTCGTTCCCGCATCTCGTTCGCAGCCTTGTTCGTAAACGTCACGGCAAGGATGTTGCCGGGCTCAACGCTTCTCGCGCGGATCAAATGCGCGATCCTGCATGTGATCACCCGCGTTTTCCCGCTGCCGGCACCGGCCAGGATCAGGAGCGGCCCGTCGCCGTGGAGAACGGCCTCACGTTGCGGTGGGTTTAGATTTTCAAGATAATCCATAGAAATCCGTGCGGATTGCGAATTTCGTATTGGGGAAGAAAAGGCAGCAATCCACAATCACCAATCTG
>JBLMWN010000183.1:0-12484 GCA_050257255.1 Betaproteobacteria bacterium
CGCTCAATACCTATCGAAGAACTGTGTTCGGAAAGTTCTTTGCTTCTTTGGCAGGGGTGAACGAGGCCCAGTACTACGAGGTTCCTCAGGCGGAAAAGGAAGCGCCGAAGGTAAAGTTTAATTAGAGTCTGTATTTAAATGTCTTTTTTTGTCATGCCGGACTTGATCCGGCATCCAGAGGTTTTTAAAAGGACTGAAGTCCCTGGTTTCGCAGGAATGACGGACTAAATTGTAATGGCAATTAAAATATGGCCTCTAATTAGTCGAGTTCGTATACATTAGATCAAGAAACACTTACAATCCCCTTTTCCCCCTTTTACAAAGGGGGCGGAGGGGGATTAATTTTGTCTATAAGGCTTTAACCGCCCGCTCCTTCATTGCGCCGGCAGGGCTCGCGATGTCCTCAAACGCCGACATGGCGGCGACGGAGCCTTGAGCCACGGCAACGACGATCTGCTTTGGCGCGCCCGTGATGTCGCCCGCGGCATATACGCCAGGCATGGACGTTCGCATGGTCAAGAGGTCGGTCTTGATGTAGCCCTCATCGTCAAGCTCGAGGCCGAGCTGCTTCGCAATGTCATTGTTCGGGACGTATCCGATTGCCACAAATACCCCTTCCATCGGCATCTCCTTGACCTTTCCGCTCTTCTTGTCTTCTATCTTGACGGCCCTTACGATCTTATCGCCCGTGATCTCCCTGACCTCGCTGTCCCACAGTGCGGGGATCCCCGACTGCTTGAAGCTTTCCTGAAGCCTGGATTCGGCCCTGAGCGTATCACGCCAGTGCACAAGGGTCACCTTTGCGCCGAGGTTGTGGAGATAGAGCGCATCGGTGATCGCCGTATTGCCGCCGCCCACAACCACGACCGGCTTTCCGTCTTTGAAATAGTACCCGTCGCAGGTGGCGCAGTAGCTCACCCCGCGTCCGTAGAACTTTTGCGCTCCAGGAGCTTCGAGCGCCCGGTTGCCGACGCCGGTAGCAATGACCAGCCCTTTTGTCATGTAGATGGCGTGGTTCGTCTTGAGCGAGATCCTGCCGTTCTCCCGTTCTTTCGCGACTTCCGTCACATATTCACCGATATGGATCTCGGCATACTGCGCCGCCTGCTGCGCAATAAGGTCCACGAGACTTTTTCCGCCGATGCGCATGAACCCCGGGTAATTCTCCACCACGGGCGTGATCGCAATTTGGCCGCCGAGGTTTGCTTTTTCGATCACGATGGAATTGAGCCCTGCACGCACGGCATAAATCGCCGCGGTGAGCCCTGCCGGTCCTCCACCGATGATGACCAGGTCCTTCTCCACGGGCTCGCCCGAAATCTGCGTCGACGCGACCTGCGGCTCCTTGAGCGTGAGCAGTGACTCCACGAACCACGGCTCCGGCTGGAGGCCGGCTCCGGTAAACGTGTTGTTGATGAATGTCTGCGGCACGGCCAGAGAGCCGAGGCTCTCGGCAAGATCCTGGTTTTCGTAAATCTCGATGGCTTCGGCGGACACAAGGTCGGGCTTGACGATTGCGGCCGAGAATGCCGCCAGCACCTGTTGCGGGCAGTACGGACAAGTGGGGCTCACGAAGATCCGGATGTCGCGTTTCTCGCGGAGCTGTTCCTTGATCTTTGCGATGGCCGGTTCGGTGAGAAGGGCATTGCCGGTGGAAGCCATCATGAGAGTGATGAGAAACGAGCGGCCTTCTTCGCCGACCGGGGCGCCGGTGTAGCGGATGCGGTACTTGTCCGGCGCGATCAGCACTGTCGGTGTCCGCGTGACGTTCCGTTTGACGGACTGCTGGTCACCGATGGTGTGGAATGAAACCTTCAACTTGTCCGAAAGTTCGGCGAGCGCCCTTAGAAGGGACAGGGCTGCTTCATTGAACTGGTCGTTTCTGCCGCTCTTCGTGAAGATCTCAAGGACGACTTCGTCCTTGAGCCCCTGCTGAAGCGTTTCCTTGATTACCTTCTTTAGATCGTCAGGGAATATTTCCTGTTGTGCCATGATGACCCTCTCCTCCGAATTCAGGAGTCAGCACTCAGCAGCCCGAAGTTTACACTATCAACGCTGACGCCCTGTTCCGGTTGCTTTCTCTCTACTTGATCCTTTTCGATATTTTCTTAAACTCCTCCGTGCCTGCGACCTTCAGGAGCTGGAACAGCACTGTCTCTGTGCTGGTCACAACAGCGCCTGCCTCGCGCATGAACTCCAAGCCCGTCTTCCAGTTCTCCTTGGCGCGCGAACATACTGCGTCCTGCACGATATGAACATTGATGCCTCCCCTGAGCAGACCGATGCAAGTTTGAAGTACGCAGATGTGCGTCTCCATGCCCGTGAGAACGACATTGCTCTTATTGTGCTCTTTCAATTCCTCCAGGAACGTGGGCTGGCCGCAGCAGTCAAAGGTCATTTTCTCGATCGGGCGGTAGAACGGGAGCGCCTCGCGGATCTCCGTTACGGTCGTGCCGAGCCCCCGGGGATACTGCTCGGTCACCATGACCGGCATGCCGATCATCTTCGCGAGCTCGACGACGTGAAGGTTGTTCTTGACGACCTTATCCCTTTCTTTCATCACCGCGGCAAGCTTCTCCTGGATGTCGATGATCAGGAGTACCGTATCTTCCTTGTCGAGAAGGAATTTCTCCAACGTCATGCGTTTACTTCTCCTCTGTCGCACGTGATGTTTTATTCCGCGATCCGAAATCCCATCCCACAATGATACTCAGCCGGCAGCCTGCCGGCTATTAGACGCCTCAGGAACCGCCCTCGTATCCGACGGCTACGTTGGCACCTTCAACAATGACCGGCACTTTCCGTACGCCCTTTGAATATTTGAGCATTTCCTCCAGCTTCGCACTATCAGCCTTTACATCGTAATATGCAGCTTTATCGCCGTAGACCAGCCTGGCCTTTTCCGTATGCGGTCAGCCGGCCTTTCCGAAGATCATAACTTTCTCTGCCATGCGCCCTCCCGATTGAGAAGTAACATACCTTTATATATGATATCATTTTGCGGATGCAAAAGTAAACGGTTTGCGTTACAATTTAAACCGGTATGAGCCAAGGAACAAATTCCCCTTCAGAATTGTCTTATAAAACGGAGGGTGCCGGCTTGCGAGAGCCGGATGCCGATGCCGGGCTTGTATCGTCGTCTCAAAAAGGGGATCTGAACGCTTTTGAGATGCTCGTACAAAAGCATGAAAAGCGGATGCTCAATATCGCCTTCAGGCTGACCGGGGATTACGACGACGCATGCGAGGTGGTGCAGGACGCCTTTGTTTCTGCATACAGGAACATCAAGGCCTTCCGCGCTGAATCAAAATTCACGACATGGCTCACTACTATAACCGTGAACCTGTCGAAGAACCGGCTGAAGCAGATGAAGTCCCGTCAGGGCCGTGAAGCGTTCTCTATTGACGATCCTGTCCGGACCGCTGACGGCCAGATGGCCGTCGATCCGCCTTCAAACGAGCTTTCCGTGTTGGACAAGCTTGAGCAGCGGGATGTCCAATGGAAGGTCCAGGACTGCATTAAAGCACTTGAGCCTGATTTCCGTGAAGTGCTGGTACTGCGGGACATGCAGGATTTTTCCTATGAAGAAATCGGGAGCATGCTCAAGATGCGGGAGGGTACCGTGAAATCCCGGCTGTTCAGGGCGCGTGAGATGGTCAGGGATTGTTTAAAACGCGTTATGGGAGATCTTTGATGGAACATAACGAGATTCGACATAAACTATCTGAATATATCGACGGTTCAATCACCGTCGGGGAAATAACAGAGATTGAGGAACACCTCAAGACCTGCACTGCCTGCAGAGATGCCCTCCGGGAACTGCACAAGACCCTCGAACACATCAAGACTGTCGAAGAGGTAGACCCTCCGGCGTGGATGACGCAGAAGATTATGGCAAAAGTGCGCGGCGCTGAAGCGGAACAAAAAAGCTTCCTCCGGAAGTTGTTTTTCCCGCTATCCGTCAAGATCCCGATCCAGGCTGTGGCAGTTCTGTTCCTTGCCGCTGGCGCCTTTTATATATATAGAAGCACGCAGCCTGCATATGGGCCTTCCGAAGTTCCTGTGAAGGAGTTTGAAGCCAAAAGGGAGGCCGCTCCCGTCCCTGCAGAAAGCGGAGAAAAAACGATTACAAAGGGTGCATCACAATCCGCCAAACGAGTTCCGCAATCTCCGGAATATAAAGCACTCGACATGAAGCAGGAATACGAGAGGCCCGCGCCGCCGGTCCCGATGGCCAAGCTCGATGCTCACGCTCCGGCAAAGCCGGCAGAGCCAGCGAAAAACGAAAAAGAAGCCGTCTTGGAAAGGCGCGCGGCACCTCAGGCCGCTGCACCTTCGATGATGCAGGAGCGAGCAGCACATTCAGCAGGAGCGATGCCACAGGCAGAAACAAAAAGCAAATCTATTACTTCCTCGCAAAAAACAGAGAGCCTGTCCTACAATACAGGTAATATGGGGGCGCACCGTAACCTCGAGAAAGTCATCCTTGAGAGATATGCAAATGGCAAACCTAAATTAATGGTAACGTATGAACTCAGTGATTCTCACAAAGTGAAACTTTCCGAGGAACGATTCAATGCAGACGGTGAAAGGCATGGGATACAAAAAGAATATTATGGATCCGGTCAAGTAAAAGCAGAAGCTCAATATGGACATGGAAAGCTTGAATGGTACAGGGAATTCTATCCAGATGGAGTAAAAAAAATTGGGAAGTCTGATTATGATTGGTATTGGCTGAAAAATTAGTTTTTCTTGGAGAGAAAAGAACCTCCTTCCTCTGGGAACTTTTTCACCACCTCCTTTGTCTAATCAGCCAAAAGCGGTTCGATTCGATGACAAAGGAGGCTCACCATGAGGCATGAAAATCTTATTACGGTTCTTGCAGTACTGTTTCTGGTAACGGGTACCGGTTACAAGTCGGTTTCATCGGCAGAGAAAAAGGAAGTAAAACCCGGCACAACAGCAAGTACTCTGGATGATCAGACCGGAGTGGCACTGACTATCTACAATATCAACCTCGGACTGGTCAAGGACCAGCGGCAGATCAAGCTTTTCAACGGCATCGGCGATCTGCGGTTCATGGACGTGGCTTCGCAGATCATGCCCACCAGCGTCCACATCAAATCCCTCGCGAATCCCGAAACACTGCAGGTGCTCGAACAGAACTACGAGTATGACCTCTTGAGTTCCCAGAAGCTTCTCGATAAATACGTCGGCAAAGAGGTGAAGCTCTACCAAAAGAACCCCTATACCGAGCGTGAAGAGATTGTAACCGCCACGCTCCTGTCGAACAACGGCCAGCCCATCTTCAAGATCGGCGACGAGATTACTTTCGGTCATCCCGGCAGGATCATCTTCCCCGGCGTGCCGGAAAACCTTAATGCGAAGCCGACCCTTGTCTGGATGCTTGAGAACAGCCTGTCCTCTACACAGAAGATCGAGGCATCGTACCTTACGAGTGGAATCAACTGGCGGTCCGACTATGTCGTGACGCTGAACGACAAGGATGACAAGTCTGATCTTTCCGGCTGGGTCACGATCGACAATCACAGTGGAACGACCTATAAGAACGCGAAACTCAAGCTCGTGGCCGGCGACGTTAACCGGGTGAAGGACGAATACGAATACAAAAAAGGGATGATGCGGGTTGCGGAAGTTGCGGCCGCCAAGGCCCCTGCGCCCCAATTCAAGGAAGATTCTTTTTTTGAATATCACATTTACACCCTCGAACGGCCCGCAACAGTAAAGGACAACCAGGCCAAGCAGATCAGCCTGGTAGCTGCCGACGGCGTCCCTGTCAAAAAAGAGCTGCTCTATTACGGCGCGAACTACTATTATTACAGCCGCTACGGCGAGGCTATGTCGAATCAGAAGATCGGCGTATTTGTAGAGATCGAAAATAGGAAGGAGAACAACCTGGGCATTCCATTGCCCAAGGGCACGGTCCGTGTCTACAAGGCGGACAAGGAAGGAAGCCTCCAGTTCGTGGGCGAGGACTCAATCGATCATACACCCAAGGACGAAAAGGTCAGGATCAAACTCGGCGATGCCTTTGACGTAGTGGGAAGCAGGAAGCAGACGGACTGGAAGAAAATCGCCTGGGACACTTACGAGGCGGCGTTCGAGATATCGCTCAGAAACCACAAAAAGGAAGATGTGATCGTAAAGGTCGTAGAACCCATACCCGGTGATTGGACCATTTTGAGCTCGTCGCACGAGTATAAAAAATCCGAGGCCTTTACTGCCGAGTTCAACATTCCGGTGCCGAAAGATAAGGAAGTGAAGCTCACCTACCGGGTGAGGATGAGATATTAATTGCTGTTATTATGTTAATGCCCGTACCCCCTCTGCCCTCATTGTATAACCAGGGTGGAGGGGGCTGATTCAATAACCGTCGAGTTTCTGGGGCGTCCTGCATCGTCAAGGTCCACACTCTCGCATTATCTTACGACTACTTGATTGTGTCCTCCCCGTTTGGCTAAGTACAACGCCGTATCGGCCCGCTCAATAATCGATTCCAGGGTGTCTCCTTCAATATACTCCGTTACCCCTGCGCTTATTGTGACTCCTTCAGAAATGGAAAACCGATGCTCCCCGATGGCTTTCCGCAACCGCTCTGCCTGTATCTGCCCCTGGGCTTTTGCGGTATGCGGCAAAAGCACAATGAATTCATCTCCGCCCCGGCGAAAAACACTGTCGCTCTCGCGAATAATGCGGGTCACGACGTCCTCCAACTCCGCAAGAACGTCGTTGCCTTTCAGATTGCCATAGACATCATTGATTCGCCTGAAGGAATCCAGATTAAAAACCTCCAAGGAAAAACTCACTTTATAGCGCTTTGCTCTTGCCAGTTCCTCGGCAAAAATTTTTTCAAGCTTGTCTCGATTGAAGACCACCCGGGTCTGTCTATCTGAAGCGGACAGCCGTTTTAACTGTTGCTTCATTTGCTCAAAGCGCTCGGTATACTCAAGCAGCTTTACTTCTGCCTGTTTGCGCGCGGTAATATCGCGGGTAGACCCGATGAAAGCTACCAAGGCGCCATTCTCGATCACGGGGTTGACCGTAATTTCGGTCCAGATAGTATGCCCGTCCTTACAGATCTGCTGGACATCTTGCAGGACTACGGGGGAAAATTGTCCCTGTTGACCCGCCTTGGCATACTCGGTAGTCGCCTTGAGCACATACTTCTGTGAGGAATCGGTCAAGTAGGTGAATAAATGTTGCCCAATGACTTCGAAGGGTTCATACCCCCGCTGTTCTTTGTCTCGAGAGCTGACATAGGTAAACACGAGCCGGTTGTCCAGTTCCCAGATGACATCTTTGACATTCTCAATAATGTGCCGATAGCGTCTATCCTGCCAGTTTTGATCTGCTACCTCACGCATGATTAACACCTATTCATGAATTGGAGCACGCAGTATGTCTTTCCCCGGGAGTAATCGGAATTGTAGATAAAACAGAACGATAACCGGTAACACTATACTCTATTTTAATAATTTTTACCAGAATAACGTTAATGACGAGTCATCCGGCGATCTGGGGAAAAAAGCAGCGCATGATACCACGTTTGATCGGAAACATCGTGACGTGCACTCTCGGACCGCTTACGTTCGGGGTTTACTTTCGTAATCAGAGGCAAATTTCAATACCTGGATTTTATGATTATTTACCGATATCCTCGATTGTGATCACGCGGGAAGAGAGGAGCGCTGTAAGAAGCTCGAACCCGCCGCAGGGGTCTGCCTCCCGGTCACGGGCAAAGTCACAGTCGTTCTTACGAAAATCGCATTCGCTGCACAGGTGCGTCACCATCAGCTCGATCGTCGCCCGGTCGGCTCCATGCCGATGCTTTTTTTCACCTGACAGCTGCCGGCCAGATTGCATCAACCGTTTTACAACGACAGCTCCCATGCACAGAAGCTCTTCGTTCTTGCCTTGTTTATAATAGCGGCAGTACGGCAGGCAGAGGGCTTGTATCAAAGACTCATCTTTTTTCATACTGTTCTGATTATAACAAAAACCCACATACGGTGCTATAATTAACGGTATGAGTTATTACCTGACGCGGCGCGCCGTCTTGAAGTGGCTTGAAACGCCGTCTATTTATCAAATTGCCAAAGACGAGCTTTATGAGCTTGATCAAGAATCTTTTCGTTTTTTGAGGAACTGTTCTTCCGAAGAGGGATGCTCATCCAAGGATGGTGCGTTCATTGATTACTGCTTAGAGGAAGGTCTGCTTACGACGGAGAAAATGGTCGTGCCGCGTCCTACTCTCGAGCGTGCGCCTGAACCGTCCCTCCGCTACCTTGAACTCCAGATCACCGATGCCTGCAACCTTAGATGTAAGCACTGCTATATCGGCGACGCCAACCGCAACGAATTGTCGCCGACGCAGGTAAAAGATATTTTGAAGGAATTTGAACAGATGCAGGGTCTCCGGGTAATGCTCACCGGGGGCGAACCTCTTCTGCATGGCAAGTTCGATGAAATCAACGAGATACTCCCGGATTTTTTGTTGAGAACGGTTTTGTTCACCAACGGGCTGCTACTTAAGAAAGACATTATCGCCGCGCTGACGGTCGATGAAATACAGGTGAGCATAGACGGGCTCGAAGAGGCGCATGATCATCTTCGCGGAGCTGGGTCGTACAAACGCGCCATGGAGGCCGTAAGGCATGCCTTAGATGCGGGCTTCGATGTTTCCATCTCAACCATGGTGCACCGGGGCAACCTCGCCGACTTCGACAGTATGGAGCGTTTGTTTAAAGAGATCGGTATTAAAGACTGGACAGTAGATGTCCCCTGCCTGACCGGGCGGCTCAGGGAGAATAACGACTTGCTTGTCACGCCCGAGGAGGGTGGTAAGTATCTGGCGTACGGTTACGGCGGAGGTCTCCACGCGTCCGATCAAGGCTATGGTTGCGGCCTTCATTTGATGGCGGTGATGGCTGACGGGAAGATCGCGAAGTGCGGTTTTTACCACGATAGAGCGGTGGGGTCGACAGGAGAAGGCCTGAGGGCTGCATGGACGAGGATTCGTCCGTTCCGGTTAAGCGAGTTTGAGTGCAACTGCGATTACCTGGAAATCTGCCGCGGCGGCTGCCGGTATCGTGCGGAACTGCTGGAAGGAAAGGGCGGCAAAGACCGCTACCGGTGCAAGCTTTATGGTACTCTTTAAACCACGCTTATTGTGTTCCACCATATGCAATTTCAAAATAGGAGTTTCCAGGGCGCATAAGCTCCGGAACCCGGCTTTGCATCTCGACAAATGCAGAAAGGAGGACCTCCGATGACAATCAAGAAAGTTGCTAAAAAAATGGCAGTTACCTGCAAGTGCAAAAGCTCCTGCTGAGCACTTTCTTTCTTGTCGACATAAAAAATGAATGAGCCCGGCAGTAGACGCTTGCCGGGCCCTTTCCTTTTCACCTTACCGCCATTTTCGCCGAAATTCTGCCTCCCGCCTTATGCAACCTTCCGACCGAATACTTCACGTTCCTCGAAGTTCTTAATGAACTGCGCAACCTGAACACCGAGATACACGCACTTGATCCCGTTCATACATTCATCGGCATCTTTTTTCTCGAGATGGGTGGTCAGAATTTCTGCTCCGCGACGGAATGTCAGGATGTAGGCGTTCTTCCGCTCGTCAAAATCCATGCTGACCAAGAAATTATGTTCCCTGATTTCGGGATACATTTCAAGTATCTTGTCTTTTAATGCAATGTCTGTGTATGTCATAAGAACCTCCCTTGCGATTTCGGAATGTCGAATGGGGATTGCGGAATGAAACACGTGAGCCTCCATTCCATCCTTGACTGTTTTTGCATCTCATTCATCCCACCTTCCTTGTTCCGAAATTCGCAATTAAGATCATCCGCCCTCAACAATTCCCCGCTCTTCCCACATGAACCAGTTTCCGGTATCCGAAAGAAACTCGTGGGTATTCGCAAAAATGGCATAATGCTGTTCTTCTTCCTGAATAAGCCGCTTCAGCAACGCCTTTTCTTTGTCCGTCTTTGCATGGGCAAGCGTCTTCTCGTAAAATTCCTTGCCTTCTTTTTCCATCTGCATGGCTATCTTGAACGCCTCGAGTTCGTCGGCTGTCGCCTCGACCTTCTTCATCATCTCGTCCCTCAGAGATTCGAAGACGGTTTTGACATTTTTCATCGGGCTCACGTCTTTGTGGGTTACATCAAGTCCCTTGATGATCTGGACAATCATTTCGAGATGACGTTTCTCATCTGCCGTAATCGTCTCAAACATCTTTTTACCAACCGGGTACTTCGTCTTGCGTGCCGCTTCAGTATAGAATGATATTGCGTCAGTCTCCATCTTCATGGCAGTTTCAAGAGCGTCCATGGAATCCTCCTTGGTCGTTTACCACAGGCAATTGCTGATACAGATCAACCCTCTTGTTGTTCAAAAAGATATGCCCGCCGCGCCGTTTACACCTCACCCGACTCATCGAAATATGCAAAAAAGAAAACCGGATAATTGCTATCTTGCCAGCTGGTTCTATTACTAAAATAAGTATAGCATATTCGTTGCGAGGATGGTTAAGACGATGTACGGCAGGATTGGAGAGCTTCTGTGGCTGTTCCGCGTGAAAAGTAGCAAGGATATGGCATGAGGACGAGAGACGCCGGCCGATTAGTGCGCGCAAGTCCCGCTGTGACTGTGACCGCCACAGCACCCCTGAAGCGCATACTCGGGAAGTTTTTTTGAGAGATAGAGCGTCACATTTTCACCGATCGTCGGCAGCTGTGCGCGGTAGACCTTGATCCCAAGCTGATTCAGCCGGGTAAGCGCCCCGGCGCCTATGCCACCCACGACGACAGCGTCGATCTTCTGATTGTCAAGCGCCTTGACGGGGTTGCATGCTCCGTGAACATGGTGCCGGTCTCCGTTGTTGATCGCACTCACTTCCCTCGTATCGGTGTCAACCACAGCAAACAGCGGCGCAGAGCCGAAGTGGTTATAAACTGCGCTGGTAATGCCTTCATAACGTTGTACGGGAAAACAAAGTCGCATAGTGTCGCCTCCTCCAAAAATATAACACCCTTCGGAGCAAAACTATTATTTCACTTATTTCTTCGTTTTCTCGCCGAACGCCTCTTTTACCTTCTCGAAGAACCCCTTGGTGAGCGGCGTTGAGCCGTCGCCGCTTAAGCGATCAAACTCCTGGAGAAGCTCTTTCTGCTTTGAGGTGAGCTTGGTTGGCACCTCGACATGGATCTTGCAGAGCTGATCACCGGAGCCCGGACCACGAAGATTCGGAAAACCCTTGCCCTTGAGCCGGAATACATGGCCCGGCTGGGTGCCTGCGGGAATTTTCAGTTTCGAACTCCCGGAGAGCGTCGGCACGTCGATCTCGGAACCCAGCGTCGCCTGGGTAAAACTGATCGGCACTTCGCAAATAATGTCCTGACCTTCCCTCTTGAATAAGGGATGGTCCTCGACCGTGAGAAACACATAAAGATCGCCGGGAGGGCCGCCATACGAGCCGATTTCACCCTCGCCGCTCAGGCGAATCGTGTTGCCTGTCTCAACACCGGCGGGAATTTTTACCGACAGGGTCCGCTCCCGTTCAACGCGTTTTTTCCCGCCGCAGGTCACGCAGGGATCGGTGATCGCCCTGCCTTCCCCTCCGCAGCGCGAGCACGTACGGCTAATGCTAAAGAAGCCCTGCTGCGTCCGAATCTGTCCTGTGCCCTGGCAATTGGGGCAAACCTTGATGCCGTCTTTCGATTTTGCTCCGGTCCCGTCGCAGTCATGACAGCGCTCCCAGCGAGGAACACGGATCTTGGTGGTGGTGCCGAACGCCGCTTCCTCGAAGGTAATCTTAAGATTGTACCTCAGGTCGTCTCCGGCCGTAGCACGGGAACGTCCGCGACCTCCGCCGAAAAACTCTTCGAAGATATCGCCGAAGATGTCGCCCATGCCCATTCCGGCGCCGAAGCCGCCGAACCCCGGCCCCGCACCCTGCGTGCCCGGCGCGACGCCGTATTGATCGTAATACGCCCGTTTCTGCGGGTCCGATAAGACCTCGTAGGCCTCATTGATCTCTTTGAACTTTTCTTCGGCGGCCTTGTTGCCGGGATTCTTATCAGGGTGGTATTCGTGCGCAAGCCTACGGTAAGCCCGCTTGAGCTCGGCATCTGCTGCATTCTTGTTGACGCCGAGCAATGCGTAATAGTCTTTTGCCATATCTTCCTTCGATCAAATCGGATTTAGCTGTAGATGAGCACACGTGGTGAAGGCTTAAAACCAAATCGACATTCTCTTATCAGTGAAATTCCATGTGCGTCCGCAGCTAAAAAGGGGTTCCTTTTAGATTTTTCTGTGAACGCGTTGCTCCGCGGTAAAATTTTTCTTTCACAAAAAAGAGGATAGCAGGCGGCCCCTTTTGAGGTTCGGTTCCTGCTATCCTCTGGTTTTGCAACGGTTACTTTTTGTCCTTATCCACTTCCTCGAACTCGGCATC
>JBLMWN010000184.1:0-4362 GCA_050257255.1 Betaproteobacteria bacterium
ATCAGGGTCCCATAGCTCCCGAAGTAGAATCCCGGCATGATACCGAATACCACGAACACCAGACCACCCGCTGCTGCACCGATCTTCATTCCCGCTTTTACCGTCTCGTTCTTCATGACTATCTCCTCTCTTTTATCTTGGATAAGTCTTTTTCAGCACCAGCTTCTTCTGCTCGCTGGCCGGATTCCAAAACCTTGCCGATGAGCCAGCCAACCGTTGACGTGGTGGTCACGATCACAATGCCCGCCACCAAGACTCCAATGAGCATCGATGCCAGGACGATGATTCTCGATAAGAGTCCGGGCTGAAGTGGAAGACCGAAGAGCCATCCGGCAATATTAATGCCAGCCGCACCTCCTAACAGGCTCCCCGGCATAAGCCCGAAAAGCGCGAACAGGACCAAACCTGCCCCTGCTCCAATATATGCTGTTTTTCTCGCTATGGCTGTCTTCATGGTCGTTTCCTCCTTTTGTCGTTTCTTACTTTGATTAAATGCATCATGCATGCCAAAATACAACATGTTGATTTTACAATAATATAATCATTATGATCTTTTGCAGGTGTGAGAAAACCAAGTGGAAGTTAATTAAGAATGCGAAAAACCTTCATAACACACACATTTTCCTTGAAATATGCCAGACCCTGTGGTATTTTATGGGTCGCCTTTTAAAAAGGCCATTTCACATTACACACGCGTCTGGACTCTTGGCAGGGTGTCCCCATCTGAGCGGGAACTGCGAGGGGGATGATTGGCGCGGAGGTAAAAACCTGAAGGAGGGACATTATGTCCACGATCACCATGAAGGAGCTGTTGGAAGCGGGGGTTCATTTCGGCCACCAGGCGAAGCGATGGAACCCCAAGATGAAGAAGTACATTTTCGGCGAGCGGAACGGGATCTACATCATCGATCTCCAGAAGACGCTCAAACTGTTCAAGGAAGCCTACGATTTTGTCCGTACATCCGCTGCCGAAGGGAAAGACATCCTGTTCGTCGGCACCAAGAAACAGGCCCAGGACGCCATTACCGAAGAGGCCAAGCGCTGCGGCATGTACTATGTGTCCAACCGCTGGCTCGGCGGCATGCTCACAAACTTCACCACTATCCGCAAGAGCATCGACAGGCTTAAAAAAATCGAAAAGATGAAAGAGGACGGCACGTACGATAAGCTTACAAAGAAAGAAGTCGCCGGCCTCGAAAAAGAGCGCACCAAGCTGGAAAAGATCCTTTTCGGCATCAAGTCTATGACGCAGCCGCCATCCTTGGTCTTTGTCATTGACCCCCGCAAGGAAGATATCGCCGTCCAGGAAGCGAACAAGCTGAACATACCCGTTGTCGCCGTCGTTGATACGAATTGCGATCCCGACAATATCGACTATGTCATTCCGGGCAACGACGATGCAATCCGCGCCATCAGGCTCATGGCGTCCAAGATGGCCGATGCCGTCATCGAGGGCAGGCAAGCCATTGTCAAGGAACAGGGCGAGGCCATGGAAGCGGCAAAGGCCGCTGGAGAAGCCCCCCCTGCCGTGGCGGCCGAGCCAGCGGTTGAACCGGCTGAGGCAGATGCCGACGAGGATGTTGCCTAAGCGGCGATGCAATGACAAACTTAGAAAAGAACTAGGGAAAGGGGTTTTAGCAAAATGGCAACAATATCAGCGAGTGCAGTAAAGGACTTGAGAGAAAAAACCGGCGTCGGCATGATGGAAGCGAAAAAGGCTCTGGAAGAAGCCGTCGGCGATTTCGAAAAGGCAGTTGACATTCTGAGGAAGAAAGGGCTGTCTGCTGCGGCGAAGAAGGCTTCGCGGATTGCGTCCGAGGGCATGATCGCATCATCGATCCAGAACAACGGCAAAACCGGCGTGCTGATCGAAGTGAACAGCGAAACCGACTTCGTCGCAAAGAACGAGGAGTTCCAGAGCTTCGCGAAGGGCCTCGCTGCGCTCGTGGCTGCCCAGAAGCCGACCGATGTTGCGGCGCTCTCGTTGCTCACGATCAATGGTGAGAACGTTGAAGCAAGGCGCAACGCGCTGGTACAGAAGATCGGCGAAAATATTGCGATCCGCCGCTTTGTGGCCTATGAGACTCAGGGCCGCATCGCGATCTATCTCCACGGCAACCGTATCGGCGTCATGGTAGATTATACCGGCGGCGACGAACAACTGGGCAAGGACCTCGCTATGCACGTCGCCGCTGCCAGCCCACAGTTCCTGAATCGGCAGGCGGTCCCCGCCGACGTGCTCGATCGCGAGCGCGCGGTGTACGAAGCCCAGGCAAAGGAATCGGGAAAGCCGGCGGCAGTGGTCGGCAAAATCGTTGACGGCAAGCTTGAGAAGTTCTTCACCGACACCTGTCTCATGGACCAGGTCTTCATCAAGGACCCTGACGGCAAGCTCAAGATCAAGGACGTTTTGAAAAGGGCAGGCGCGAACGTAGTCGTTAATCGTTTTGTCCGGTACCAGCTCGGCGAAGGAATCGAGAAGAAAAAGGAAAACTTCGCAGAGGAAGTGGCGGCTCAACTGAAATAAGCGTCGGAATTGTTACCATATACTTGAAAAAAACCAAAATCTTCCACGGAGACACGGAGAAAGGCAAGTTGTGTATTAATATTTTTTCCTCCGTGACTCCGCGGTGAACGTTTTTTTCATGACACCAAAATATTCATTACTATGACGCGACCTCGATACAAACGCATCTTGCTCAAGCTCTCGGGCGAGGCCCTCATGGGCGAGCAGGGGTACGGCATCGACCATGCTGTGCTCGACACCATTACGTCCGAGGTAAAAGAAGTCGTTAACCTGGGGGTCGAAGTCGCGATCGTCATCGGCGGCGGCAACATCTTTCGCGGCCTGTCGGGCGCTGCCAAGGGCATGGAGCGGGCGAGCGCCGATTATATGGGCATGCTGGCCACGGTGCTGAATGCCCTGGCTCTCCAGAACATTCTCGAAAACAAGGGCGTCGTCACCCGCGTGCAGTCGGCCATTGAGATGCGAGAACTCGCCGAGACCTACATCCGCAGGCGCGCTGTGCGGCACCTCGAAAAAGGCCGGGTTGTCATCTTTGCCGCGGGGACCGGCAACCCCTACTTCACCACTGATACCGCGGCGGCTCTCCGGGCCATGGAGATCGGCGCCGAAGTAATCATGAAGGCCACCAAAGTGGACGGGGTGTATAGCGCCGACCCCATGAAGGACAAGGCCGCTACCAAGTACGATCAGCTGACCTACATCGACGTGCTTCAGAAGGACCTCCGCGTCATGGACGCTACAGCCATTTCACTGTGCATGGACAATAACCTTCCTATCATTGTGTTCAACCTAACCGTCCCCGGCAATATCAAAAGGATCGTGGCAGGAGAAAAGCTTGGGACGCTCGTAACCGGGAGGAACAATGCTTAGTGAGCAGAAGAAAAAAGCGGATGAAAAGATGAACAAGGCCCTCGATGCGCTCAGGAAAGAGTTCTCCACCCTGCGCACCGGCAGGGCGTCGCTCGGCATGCTCGATGGGATCATGGTCGACTACTACGGAACGCCCACGCCGCTCAATCAGGTGGCGAACATGGCCGTGCCCGACCCGCGCCAGATCACCATCCAGCCCTGGGAAGCGAAGCTGCTCGGCGAGATCGAAAAGGCCATATTGAAATCCGACATCGGCATCACGCCCACGAACGACGGCAAGATCATCCGCCTCAGCATTCCTTCGCTGACCGAGGAGCGGAGGCAGCAAATCGTCAAGCATGCGAAGAAGCTCGCCGAGGACGCACGTGTCGCCGTACGCAACGTCCGCCGGGACATCAACGACGAAATCAAGAAGAAGAGCAAAGATAAGAACGCACACGTGTCTGAGGATGAAACCAAGAAGCTGCAGGACGAGATCCAGAAGACCACCGACGCCTACATCAAGAAGATCGATGAACTCCTCGCTCACAAGGAAAAAGAGGTCATGACGGTATAGGCGAGGCCTAGCTTTTTTTCTGCAATTTCACCATCAGCCCCCTTGAATTGCTCAAGGGGGCTGTTTTTTTCTCGATACGACGACCTAAGCGAGATAAAGCGATGCTGCCGAAGCGCATGAGCAGCGCTTACCTGCCCGACTGCGCCATGGCGCAAAGCAACCTTCCGATGAGCTCCGGGACAATCGTCATGCCCTGTTCAAGCAATCGCGCCTGAGCATCAGCCAACACGTCACTGTAGTATTTTGCCGGGAAATAGTGTTAGATGACGATCGATAACAAGAATAACCGTTCGTAGATCGCCTGTGCAATACTTCTGTATATCAAACTTCCGTCTCACGCATGCTCCGGGCGCTTATCTTTTTGCCATCAACCTTCTCATGATACGCTATACTATAGCAAGGTGATTAA
>JBLMWN010000185.1:0-2652 GCA_050257255.1 Betaproteobacteria bacterium
TTTCAGCCGCGCACTCATCGGCATAGTGAACGACAGAGCTCAGGCCGTGCAAAAAGACCTTATCGCGACAAAATTCCATAATACCGTTGCCTCGGTCATTCGTACTGTGGTCCGGCGTATGAACGATGTGCATGGTCTTGCCGACGTGGTTTTGAGCGGCGGGACGTTCCAGAACCATTATCTCCTGAAGAGAACGGTGACATTCCTTCTATCGGACGGCATGCATGTTTTTATTAATCAAAAAGTACCGTGTAACGACGGCGGCATTTCTCTCGGCCAGGCCTATCTGGTGAGGGAACGGTTGAGAAAAGTCCGGAGTTCAGAGACAGAAGTTCGGAGTGCACGATGAAACAAATGCTCGATGAACTGCATAAACTTTCGGATGCGATAGGCAGACCTCTGAAGCTCATGGAGGTGTGCGGGACCCATACGGTTGAAATCTTCAGGCATGGGATCCGCGATATCATCCCCAAGAACATTACGTTGTTGAGCGGCCCCGGCTGCCCCGTGTGCGTGACATCGGTTCAGGACGTGGACGCGGCCATAGCCATTGCCGAAAATCCCGGCATCATCCTTACCACGTTCGGCGACATGATGCGTGTGCCCGGCGGCAGGGAATCAATGCTTGAAGCGCGGTCTGAAGGTGCGGACATACGCGTGCTCTATTCTCCCATGGACGCCCTCACGCTGGCGCGAAAAGAAAAAGACCGGGAAATTGTTTTTTTTGCGACCGGCTTCGAGACCACGTCACCGCTGATCGCCGGAACGATATCACACGCCGGGCAGACAGGTGTCAAGAATTTTACCGTCTTTGCGGCTCACAAGCTTGTACCGCCGGCATTGAAAGCTCTTCTTGATTCCCCGGATGTGCAGGTCGACGGGTTCATTCTTCCCGGGCATGTCAGTACCATCATCGGCAGGAAGCCTTATGAATTCGTGGCAACACAGTATAAGAAACCGTCCGTGATCACAGGGTTTGAAGCCAAGGACATCATCGAAGGCATTCTCATGATCGTGAGGCAAATTGCGCAGAAGAGAGCGGCAATCGAGATACAGTATCGAACCGTGGTCCGGGAAGAAGGCAACCCGCGCGCCGTTGAGCTTCTTGATGAATACTTTGAAACTGCCGATGCCTACTGGCGCGGGATCGGTGTGATTCCCGGGAGCGGTCTCAAGCTGAGAGAACGATATTCCGCATTCGATGCGAACAGGAAATTCAAGCCTCCGGTATCGGAGGCCGCCGAACCCGAACTCTGTTCCTGCGGCGATATTCTTCGCGGTGTAAAAATACCGACGGAGTGCCCGATCTTCGGGACAGGCTGCACGCCGGAAGCGCCGGTCGGGCCCTGCATGGTAAGCACCGAGGGGAGCTGCGCGGCGTATTATAAATACGGAAATTATCATGGATAAAATACTTCTCGGACACGGCAGCGGCGGCAAACTCATGCACGAGCTGATCCGCCGGCACTTCAGCCCTGCCTTCGGCATTCAGGGCGCAGGAGACTCAGCTATCGTGGACATGCCGTCGACGAAACTCGCCTATACGACCGATTCCTACGTGGTAACGCCGCTGTTCTTTCCTGGCGGCAATATTGGCGAACTGGCCGTGAACGGTACCGTGAACGACCTTGCAGTTTCGGGTGCCGAGCCGCTTTACCTGACTGCGGGGTTTGTCATTGAGGAAGGCTTTCCACTTTCAGATTTGAAGATCATTATAGCATCGATGTCCGACGCCGCCGTCAGGGCAGGCGTCAAGATCGTAGCAGGAGATACGAAAGTCGTGAACAAAGGCAAGGCTGACGGAATTTTCATCAACACATCAGGCGTCGGTGTCCTGCCCGACGGCAGGGACATTTCGGCTTCCAAAATCAGGGCCGGCAACAGGATTATAATAAGCGGAGAGTTAGGCTGCCACGGCGTAGCGGTCATCGCAGAGAGAAACGGTCTGACCTTCGAACCGCAGGTTGTGAGCGACACACGCGCACTTAACGCCCTTGTACAGGACATGTATGCGGTTACCGGGGAAATTAAATTCATGCGCGACCCAACGAGAGGAGGGCTTGCTACGACGCTGAAAGAAACAGCGGTTGAATCTGGTTTGTGCATGCACGTTCGCGAACAGTCTTTGCCGGTGCCTCCGGGTGTAAGAGGAGCCTGCAGCCTCCTCGGGCTCGATCCTCTGTACGTTGCGAATGAGGGGGTTCTCATTGCTATTGTCGACAAAGCCGTTGCAGAAACTCTGGTTGCTTCAATGAAAGCGCACGAACATGGGCGGCAGGCGGCCGTTATTGGGGAAGTGATGGATAAGCCCTCCGGAATGGTTCTGCTCGAAACGACCGTCGGCGGTACTCGCATTGTAGACATGCTTCAGGGAGAACAACTTCCGAGGATCTGCTGATGTACCCCCTCTCCTTCAAGGAGAGGGGGGGGAGGATGGGTTTGCGGCAGGCCTTGCGAGACCCATCCCCACCTTCACCCCATCCCCGACGGGGATGGGCGGAACTGAAGGTTTACTCCCCTTGAAGGAGAGGAAACTTGAGTTTGAGCCCTCATCTGTCTTAGTTTCTTCGTCGTCATATATTTTCTCACTTTCATGCAACAAACAATCCGCAAACAAGTCTTCGCACTCGCGCTCCCCGTGGTGCTTTCAAG
>JBLMWN010000186.1:0-4878 GCA_050257255.1 Betaproteobacteria bacterium
AGACGTAAAGGACACAAAGGTCGGAGACAAGGTCAAGATTGAAGACGGCGTTATTAAGAGCGCAACCAAAGAATCTGGGACGTCAGGGAAACCTAAATCAAGCTAGTGAATTACCCCGCCCCAAGGGGCGGGGTAATTCACTGGTGTAATTCTTTGACATAATTTTTAATATGGCGGGAGAGCATGAGAATCGAACTACTCGGCAGGAGTCAAGCGGAGTAAAGAGCATTTCAACATTAATAGGCACGAAATGGGCACAAATTAGGGGCTTGGTTAACCAAGCCCCTTAATAATAATCTTCTAACACTCTTCTAACAAAACATCCCAAAGCAATCCCAAAGCAGTGGATAAAACAGCAACAAATACCGTGCTCGGTTGTTCATTATCTCTTTGATATATTTGCGTTCCTTTTTGTCATTTTATCCTATTTTATCAATTGCGTGGTACATGACCCAGGGTCGCAATAATTAGGAATGATCAAGCCGACCGCAATAGATAAAAAGAATCTATTGTTTAGTCCAACGCACCCCATCATTATCGATGATGCTCTTTCCCTCGATCTTCCCAATCGAATTAAACCCCGTGTCTGTTTTCAATGTGATCAGATCACCTGCGATTTTGTACTTTCCCGCCATGATCATGGGGTCTTGCTGAAGAATGAAGGTGCCGTCTGCCTTGAGCTCCAAGTAGTTCTTGGAGTATTTCTCGCTGATGTACTTGCCTGTGTGGTCAACCTTATGGCATGCAAATGTGGCAGCACCAATACAAATCACAAGCAACAAGAGCATAGGTATGGGTGATATCCACGTTTTTGTACCGTTCATTCTGGTTCCTCCTTTATACGTATACGTTTTAAAGACGGGTACAATTTAATGATCTGTCTATTTCTCACCTATAACCGCTTACTACTCTAATCTCTAATCCCTTGATAAAATGGCGGGAGAGCATGAGAATCGAACTCACCTTTCCTGACCAAAGCCAGGAAACAACGGATTTGAAGTCCGGGGCCGTCACCAGATCGGCATCCTCTCCCTTATTTGACGACCAACTGAATGAATAGTGATGATTGGAAATTAGAACATTCAAATTGGATGATGTCGGCTGATTATACTGAAAACTGCCTTGATTCGCAACTAATTTTGCTTCCGAACATCCTCCAGTTCAAACCCTTGCTCTCTCTCCACGACCCACCGGTGAACCTTGCTACACTTTTTTCCGCGTTAGCAGATCCGTGGCTTTGTCGAGGTCTGCGTGCGCGCCGAGGAGTACGACAATATCGTCGGACTGAAGTGAGAAATCCGGGCCCGGGTTCGTGATCGCTTCTCCGTTCCGCGCTATAGCGATGACCGTGGCCCCCGTATTTTTTCGGATGCCCAAGTCCCGGAGGGTCTTACCCGATGCCGGAGCATCCGGTCCAATCTGGATGTGGTCTACAGTAGCCCCGACGAAGAGCGCGGCCACGCGGCCGATATTTTCCTGGTCCAGCGACAGGCCGCGCAGCATTTTGTAGCCCCCGAAGCGCACAATCTGTATCTGGTTGGCAATGACGTTGCTCGGCACGTGGTACTCATGGAGCACGCGCGAGAAGATCTCGATCGATGTTTCGAACTCCTCGGGAATCACCTGGTTTGCGCCGAGTTTGGTGAGCTCGTCGACTTCGGCCGCATACCGGGTCCTGATCAGGATGAAGATCGCCGGGTTGAGCTGCCGTACCATGCGTACGGACATCCGCGTCGCCGCATAATCTGAGATTGCGAAGACGATAACCTTGGCGCAATCCACGCCGGCACGCATGAGCACGTCCCTGCGTGTGATATCGCCGTAGATGATCGGTTCGCCTTCCTCCCGCGCCTTGCGGATCGTGTCGGCATTCACCTCGAGCACCACATAGGGAATGTGCGTGGCCTTGAGCGTCTTCGCCAGGTTCCGGCCGTTCAGGCCGTATCCCGCGATGATGGTATGACCCGTGAGTCCGCAGAAAGCGTTCTTTTCCGCCGTTTCGGACGGGATTTCCGGCAGCCGCGCCGTCAGCCACGGTCCGGCCTGGATGAGAAAGGGCGCGGCCAGCATGCTCAGAATCGAAGTATTGATGAACATCTGAAACACGTCTCCGGTCATCAATCCACGGCTTTGACCTTGTTGCGCCAGGAGAAAGGAAAATTCTCCGATCTGCGCCAAGCCGAGACCGGCGAGGATGGAACTCCGAATGGGATAGCGCAGCATTGATGCGGTCATGGCCACGAGCCCTGTTTTCACCGCGATGAGGAGGATCGCCATAATGATGAGGATCGGCCAGTGGCCGAGAAAGTAAGCGGTATGGAGCAGCATGCCGATGGAAATGAAAAAAATGCTCGCAAAGTAATCACGGAACGGCGTGATTTCGGCAACAATGTGATGGCTGTACTCCGATTCAGAGATGATCAGCCCGGCGAGGAATGCTCCCAGGGCCAGCGACAGACCGAGGCTGTAGGTGATCCAGGCCGTGCCGAGACAGAGGAGCACGACGAGGAGGAAGAACATCTCCCGATTCCTGAGGCGGATCACATGGTGGAGGAGGAAGGGAACGATCTGACGAGCCGCAAAATACACGCCGATCAGGCCGAGCATGGCCTTCCCCAGGGATATCAACACCGACAGCGGCGTGACGGCGCCGGCGGCACTTGCTTCGCTCAGTACCGGAAGCATGAGCATCATCGGCACCACGGCGATATCCTGGAACAGGAGAATACCGGTTCCGAGCCTGCCGTGGGCGGTATCGAGCTCGGTGCGGTCCGAGTACATCTTGAGAACAATGGCCGTGCTGCTCAGGGAGGCAAGGAATCCGAAGAACACGGCCTGGGGAAGGGGATATCGCAGGATAACAGCGATGCCGGCAACGGTTGCGATGGTGAGCATCACCTGCGTGGTACCGCCGACAAAAAATTTGCGGCCCGATTTCAGGATGTCCTCGATGGAGAATTCAAGCCCCACGGCGAAGAGAAGCAACACCACGCCGACCTCCGCGAGCCGTTCGACAACGCGGGTCTCGGTGATCACGGCAGCGCCGTAGGGGCCGATGAGCACGCCGGTGATCAGAAACCCCACAAGCGCGGGCAGCTTTGCACGGTGGAACACGTAGGTGATCGGGAGCGAAACGGCGAGAAGAATGATCAGTTCCCGCAATATAGTAATTTCCTGTTCCTGCATGAATGATATGATATCATACTTTCGAGCTCTAATCTGAATTATTACCAATGAATAGAAGAGGCGTCATTGAGAGGAAGCAAAAGTGTCGAAAAAATCTCGATTCTGTGGGCGGATTGTGATTCCATGATTGATACAAAGACGGATTAAAAACGGGACTTATTTCGTCCGCCACGCCACGATCTTCCTTCCCTTCGCTAGTACTGCAAGAAAAACGATACCGCAAAACAATCCGCCCAGGGCAAAGGTAAGGGGTGCTTTAATCACGTGGGCTACCGAGCCGGCGAAGAGACTTCCGAAGGGTGTCAACCCCCCAAAGGACAAAGTGTAGACGCTCATCACCCGGCCGCGGAGCCGGTCCTCGGTGTTCAGCTGGACCGTCGTGTTCGCCATGCCGAAGAAGGTGACCATGGACCAGCCGCATAGCGCGAGCAGGAGCGCGGTCAGGCCGTATGATTTCTGAAAACCGATCAGGATCAGGAAGAGCGAAAGCGCCAGACCGCCCCCGAGCAAGAGGAAAAATTTCGGCCCGTAACGGCTCAGCGCGGCAAGCGAGACGGCCCCAATTAACGCGCCGGTGCCGAAAGAGGACATGAGAAAGCCGAACGCCGTGGCGTCTCTATGGAGTTCCTGCTTGGCAAAGACCGGCACCAGGACGTTAAAATTGGTCCCAAAGATACTGACCACGGCCACGAGAATGATCGTAATCATGACCACGGGGGTTTCCCTGATGTAGCGTATGGCTTCCGTAATGTCCTCCACGATATGATAGGAACGTGGACCAGGCGCAGGGGGCTCGTCGAACCGCATGAGCAACAGGCCCCACAGCACTGCGAGGAAACTGAGGCCGTTCACGAAGAAACAGACCGCCGTGCCGGCAGCGCCGATGAGCAGCCCCGCGATGGCAGGTCCCACGGCCCGGGCGGCATTAAAGATGGAAGAGTTCATTGCAATTGCGTTCATGAGGTCCTCTTTCCCCACCATTTCGATGATGAAGGACTGCCTGGCCGGCATGTCGATGGTGTTCACCACGCCAAGGAGCGTGGCAAGGATCACTATGTGCCAGTATTGGACAACTCGGGTAAAATCAAGGGCGGCGAGCGTGAAGGCAAGAAGCATCAGGGCAGTCTGGGTAAAAATAATGATCTTCCGCTTCGAAAAATAATCGATGAACGGTCCGGTGAAGAACGAGAGGAACAGCATGGGCAGAAACTGGAGCGCCGAGACCACGCCCAGTTTAAAGGACGAATGGGTCAGATCCAGCACGAGCCATGCCTGGCCCACGTTCTGCATCCAGGTGCCGATGAGGGATACCAACTGGCCGGAAAAGAAGAGACGGAAGTTCCGGTGACGCAAAGAACGGAATAACGTTTTTATCATTGATGTTTCTTGCATAATGACGATCTGTCTTCACTTCCAGTATAGCATCTGAGTGGGGGCGGGGAAAAACTGCGTGGGTTCATCGGCTGGGTCGATTTTCAGCAGGGGAACGGCAAAAGGCGCTGCAGACAGTATCTGGGGGCCATCTCCTTATCAAGCGGATAAAAAATCCGTATAACAGTTAAGAGGACCCACTCTGAAACCTTTTTTCAGCAGTTTGTTTTTTGAATTTTTTTGCACATCCCCTTCGCGTCCTGAACGAAATTTTTGACCCGTCTAAGTTAACATGTAAAAAAGGGGTCACACCAAATCAGG
>JBLMWN010000187.1:0-3740 GCA_050257255.1 Betaproteobacteria bacterium
GCGGTTCATCACCTACCAGAAAAAGATGATCGCCGTCCTGAGCAAGCTGAAAATGTCGCTTGCCTATCCGGCTTTCCTGGTCGTCGCCCTGGTTGTCGTCCTCGCGCTCTTTTTTCTCTACGTGATCCCGAACTTCACCAAAATGTACAGCGACCAGGCCGGTTCGCTCCCGTTGCTGACCTCGCTTCTGCTCTCGTTCACTGAGGTCCTCACGCGTACCGCACCGTTCATCCTTGCGGGCGTGGTCGCCGCAGGCATCGGGATGAGAATGTGGCGGAAAACCGACGCGGGCCGCACGACACTCGACGCCCTAAAGCTCAAAATACCCCTCCTTCGTTCGCTGATCGTTCAGTACCTCCTCGCGCAGATCACAAGGACACTTGCGACAGTGCTCCGCGGGGGCATCCCGTTGGTGCAGTCGCTCGACACAACCGCTGGAGTTATCAACAACCGGGTGATGGCGCGGAAGCTTGCTGAGGTCCGGACGCTCGTGACGGAGGGCGTGAGTCTGGCGAACGCTTTTGAGCGAACAAAGCTCGCGCCGGACATGACGGTGCGGATGATCGAGGTCGGGGAGTCGTCCGGCGACCTTCCCGAGATGCTTGAAGATGTAGCGGATTTTTATGACCAGGAGGTAGAGAACAGGCTTACCACCCTCACGACCATGATCGAGCCGGTGCTGATGCTGTGCATGGGGCTCGTGATGGCGGTGATCGTGGTGGCCCTTTACATGCCGATATTCGAAATGGGGGCGCGCTTGAAATGACGTCGTTCAGGAGAAAACGGCTGGGAGATATCCTCATAGCCAAGGGCAGCGTGAGCCAGGAGCAGATCAACGATATTCTGTCAAAGACCGACGGCCGCCAGCGCCGCATCGGTGAGATCCTCATGGCCGAGGGCCTGGTAACGGAGGAGGCCCTTGCCCAGGCCCTGGCGGAACAGCGCGGCCTTCAGTACACCGCCCTCATGGACTTCCGCATCAATCCGAAGTTTTTCGAAACCATTCCCGTCGAGCTGCTGCAGCGCTACCAGTTCGTCCCGCTCGAAGATGCCGGAGAAGTGCTCATCGTGGCCATGACGGACCCCAACAACCTTCCCGCCATCGATGAGCTGGAGATGATCCTGAACAGGCAGGTCGAGATCAGCGTAAGCACGCCTTCCGCCATTCAGGCAGTGCTGAAGCGCAGCGGTTCATCAGAGCAGGTGATGCATGCGGTCTCCGAAGATTTCAAGTTCCACATCGTCAAAGACCAGGAGAACGGGGAGAGCGAGGAGATCCTTTCGCTGGAGACGATCGACAAGGACGAGAGCCCCATCATCAAGCTCATGCACACCACGGTCTTCGACGCTATTCAGCGCAGGGCGAGCGACATCCACATCGAGTCCACGGACAAGAACGTCCTGATCAAATACCGCATCGACGGCGTGCTCTATCCCGCCACCGACCCGATCGATATCAGGTTCCACAGTGCCATCGTGTCGCGCATCAAGGTCATGAGCGATCTAGACATCGCCGAGCGCCGCGTACCGCAGGACGGCCGGTTCAAACTCCGCACCGGCGGCAAGACCATAGACTTCCGCGTCTCGATCCTGCCGTCCGCCTTCGGCGAGGACGTAGTCATCCGCATCCTGGACAAGGAGTCGATCACCGCCGGAGTCAACACGCTCCGGCTCGACAGCCTCGGGTTCGACGGCCGCGATCTGAGCCGGTTCCGGAAGAGCATCCGGGAGCCCTATGGCATGGTCCTCGTCACCGGCCCGACCGGGAGCGGCAAGACCACGACACTGTACGCGGCCATCACCGAGATCAACACCGGCGAGGACAAGTTTATCACCATCGAGGACCCCGTCGAATATCAGCTTCGGGGCGTGGTACAGATACCGGTGAACGAGAAGAAAGGCCTGACCTTCGCTCGAGGGCTTCGCTCGATCCTCAGGCACGATCCCGACAAGATCATGGTGGGCGAGATCCGCGACGCCGAGACGGGCCAGATAGCGGTCCAGTCGGCGCTGACCGGCCACCTGGTCTTCACGACAGTGCATGCCAACAATGCCTTCGACGTCCTCGGCCGCTTCCTGAACATGGGCATCGAACCCTATAATTTCGTATCGTCCCTCAACTGCATCCTCGCCCAGCGGCTCGTCAGGATCCTTTGCCCCCAGTGCAAAAAAGCGGTCGCGCTGTCGCGCCAGGAGCTCGAGGAGTCAGCCGTCGATTATGAGCAGTACCGGAATCACGAGTTCTTTGAGATCAGAGGATGCAAGGACTGCAACTACACCGGCTACCGTGGCAGAAAGGCCATCACAGAATTTCTCGATCTCTCCGACCACATCCGGGAGATGATCCTCGAAAAGCGTCCGTCATCGGAGATCCGAAAAGCCGCCATTGCAGAGGGCATGACAACCCTCCGCCAGTCCGCTCTCGCCAAGGTCTTCGCAGGCGATACGACCATCAAGGAGATCAACCGGGTGACGTTCATAGAATAAGTCCGGGAATGGTTGAATGAGACCTCAAGATTCAAAGTGTAAGATTCACGATTCAACATCCCGCATTCCGCATACCGCCTGCCCTCGAATGCATCTCTCGGGGGCGTTCCGCAATCGCCCCGGCTTCACCTACATCGCCCTGCTCGCGGTTCTCGTGATCATCGGGATCAGCCTTGGAGCGGCGGGCAAATACTGGCAGAACGTGATGCTGCGCGACAAAGAGGAAGAGCTGCTCTTCCGGGGAGATCAGTACCGGCAGGCCATCGAGCGCTACTATCTGGCGATTCCGGCCAAACCGCAGTATCCCGAGAGCATCGACAAGCTGCTCAATGACGACAGGACGTCGGGGGGCAAGCGCCACCTGCGTCAGCGGTACAAAGACCCGTTCACGGGCGAAGACTTCATCGAGATCCGCGACCCGCTCACCAATCGCATCACCGGCGTACACAGCGGAAGCGATAAAACGCCGCTCAAACAGGCGAACTTTCCTGTGCCCTACGAAGATTTTGCCGGAAAAGAAAAATACGCCGATTGGCAGTTCGTCTCGTCCATCAAGGCCGTTCAGCCAGGGGTTCTCACCCCCGTCCGACCTCCGGCGGTCCCGAAGACGCGGCCGTAATACAAGCGGCCACCCCCCGATACGACAGTGCGCGCTACAAGTCTCTAATCATCGTGTACCATGCAAGGCTGAGATATTCGGCAAGGGCCGTGGCGGAGTTGAGCAGGTTATCGGCACGGGGAATAAACGAGATGAACGAAAATGCCCGCTGCTCTCCCCGGTAACCGCAGGGCGCCGGGATTACTTCGAATCCCTGTTTCCTGAAAAGTCCCGCCGCTCTCTTCATGTGAGAGGCCGATGTCACGAGAATGATGTGGTTGCCCGTGAGCATACGCTTCACGGCCCGTGCGGCCTCCAGGGTGTTCCGCGCTTTCCCGACGACGATCGTGTCCTTCCCGGGTACTCCCAGGCCTGACACTGCATGGGTCATGGCTTCGGCCTCGCTGATGGTGTCCTTTGTCGGGTCTCCGCTGCCACCCACCAGCATAAGCGGAAGATGCGTGATGCGGTAGAGTCTGACTCCCTCAGCCGCTCTCTCCAGCGAAACCTCACTCGGCTCGGCAGCAAGACCCAGCCAGGAGAGATCGCGAACTCCTCCGCTAAGCACCACGACGGCATCGGCCTTCATCTTCGTTTCCCCAATTTCAAGCGGAAGATAGGCGCTCTCGAGCGGCTTCATCAATGCGTCGGTCAC
>JBLMWN010000188.1:0-3023 GCA_050257255.1 Betaproteobacteria bacterium
TTGATCTCAGCAGCAGCGGGCAGCAGCCGGGCCAGCTTGTCGATATATCCTCGTTCCTTGATCATCCGCAGGGAACTCGCAAAATTGAGGTCGTAGAGCCACGTCAGTTGAAGCAGCTTGAAGTCGTTCAGGGTAATGAGGTCCGCCTTCCGGGCCATTTCCCTGCTTTTCAGGCGGGCCAGGACCTTCGGAGAATACCCCGGTGAATCCGGCAGCCCCAGCCCGACCGCGTTCGCCCTGCTCTCTGCGTCCTGCTCGTAATATTCTATGGCTACCCGTAAAATATCGAGCTTGTCCGCATCGCGGACCAGTTTGGCGAACAGCAGGGTCGCACTATCGAGCCCTTCGGGGAGCGAAAAGACATTGTGCAGGGTCACGGACCGGATGATAATTTCCTGCTCCTGTTTCGGCAGCCCTTGGAGCACCTTCTTTTCCAGAAGCACCTTTGCTCCGAGGGCCGCATGGTTCACCGAAATATCGTCGTCGAATGTCTTGTACTGCTGATACTGCTGAAACCGGCCGACATCGTGGAACAGGGCAATGGCCTCGGCGACCAGCAGGTCCTTGCTGTTCAACTTCAGGTCCCGGCCGATCCGCAGGGCATTCAGGCATACCTGGCGCGTGTGATCCTGCTTGATCGTGATGTTCCGCTGGTCTTCCTGGACGGGCGTAAAAAAAGAGGAGCAGTAGTTGGCAAACCAGTTTTTGAGTGATATAAGCTCTTCCTGATTCATGGTCGCATGTTCTCGCCGATTGGTGATTGTACTGCAACGACCTGCGCGAGTCAAGGGCGCGGTCTGCCGTTTTCTTCTTTGATTTTCACCACAAAGGTGTGCTACAGTATTTACCAAGTTCGCCCTATTCCGTTATTCCCGCAAAAATCTGTCCTCGAAGGATTGAATCGGGAGCGGGATGGGCGCTTCTTAATAAAGCCACCGGATTCCGGATCCTGCTTCGTACTCGATACAGGTCAAGCCCGGAATGACCGTATGAAACGAGGAGCTTTTACCATGTTCATCCGCGAATTAAAAAAGTGCCCTGAATTCGTTGCCGGCGATAACTGCACACTCCGTGAGATCCTACACCCGGACAAGGCGGATCTGGCTCTTCGATACAGCCTGGCCCACGCAATGGTAAAGCCCGGCGATACGACGTGGGAACACCGGCTCACAACATCAGAAGTCTACTATATTATAGAAGGCGAGGGCATCATGCATATCAACGATGAGTCCGCACCCGTTCGACCCGGCTCGACGGTATACATACCGCCCATGGCGAAGCAAAGCATCACGAATACCGGCACAGCGGATCTTACCTTTATCTGTATTGTCGATCCGGCCTGGCACAAGGAAGATGAAGAAGTGCTGTGAGTGGGAATGGCTGCGGGCGTGAAATCGCACCGCAGTACAAGGTGGCTCAAGATGAACCGGCGCATGAAAGAGATCGGCGTCGAGGCATACTATGATGAAACAAAGGATGTGCCGAGATATATTTAGCTGTCATAAACTCAAATACGTTTCTATTAATAATGCGGGATTCGGAGGAGAGGGCGTGATCCGGCAGTGCACAGAGAATGATTTTGAAGCGATACATGGAATCGTGAACGACGCGGCCCAAGCTTACAAGGGTGTGATCCCCGAGGACCGGTGGAAAGAGCCTTATATGTCCAAAGAATATCTTCGGCACGAGATGGATGCCAGCGTGGTGTTCTGGGGATGGGAGGAAAACGGCGAACTTATCGGCGTGATGGGCATCCAGGACGTGCAGGACGTGACGCTGATTCGACACGCCTACGTGCGCACGGCGCAGCGGAACAAGGGAATCGGCGGGAAGCTCATCGCGCACTTGAAATCGCTGACCGCGCGGCCGATCCTTGTCGGCACCTGGGCCTCAGCAGTCTGGGCGATCAAGTTCTACGAAAAACACGGGTTCACACTTGTCACGTGGGAGGAAAAGGAACGGCTGCTGCGGAAATACTGGGCTATCCCCGAGCGCCAAACCGAGACCTCGGTTGTTCTGGCTGATACGAATTGGTTCAATGTGAAAAACCGGTAAACTGCATTAGACACGGATATTAAAATGATTAAAAGCCTTTCATCAATCACCTGAAAGGTGAAGCCAGGCATTAATATAAGTTTTGGCTTTATCTGCGTTCAACTGCAGTTGTTAAGAGAACACATGAAAATATCCGCAGCGAAGATCACTTGAAAACAGTCCTGAGCAGGTCGGTAACGCGCGCTGCCGGGTCTTTCCTGATCCGCTTCTCTTCCTGTCCGACAACGACAAAGAGGCCGTCCATTGCCTTGGACGTAACATAGTGGTCGAGGTCCACCGACTCCCGCTTCAAGAAAGGAATGGTCCTCGCCTTGTCCATCATCTTCTTGAATGAGCGGGTAACCCCCACGTCGTTCATAGCCGAGGAAACGGCGGGCCTGAACGCCCCATAGATCCTTCCATAGGTCTTCGACTTCAGGAAGTCGGTGGCAGCCGTATCGTTGCCGTGCAGGATGCGAGCGGCATCTGGAATGGTCATCTCTTTAACGGCATCGACAAAGAAAGAGAGCGCTCGGGGGGCCGCCTTTTCGGCCGCACGGTTCATGCTCAGGACGAACGCGTCTACCTCCTTGTGAAAACCCACCTTCCGCAGCACTTTCTCGATCTTCTGGATGTTATCGGGGACCGGGATCCTGATCAACTGATTGCCGAAATAGCCGTCAACCTGCGACACTTTCGCGACCCCATTCTTCGCGCCTACGGACAACGCCTCTTTCAGCCCCGCGATAATCGTATCCGTGTCGAGCTCTTCGCCCGAATTCTTCCTGGTGTCCAGAAACTTCAGCGCTTCGCCGAGAAGGTCCGCGTTTGCTGCAGATGCGCACAGCAGGAACAACACAAGAGTTAAGACAATAACACGTTTCATACTATGCCCCCTTTATACCGTGACTGGAACAAATAATTGAGACGGCCTGGAGAGCATCCCGAAAAGAATCGATCTGATGATCATTATTGACTTACAGTTCTCG
>JBLMWN010000189.1:0-5591 GCA_050257255.1 Betaproteobacteria bacterium
GGCAATACTGATCCTGGGCGTATTTCTGGGCTCGGTACTCTGGTGGCTGTTTCTTGTCGGTGTGTTTACAGTCTTCAAGAGACGGTTTCAGCATCATGAATTGCAGTGGATAAACAGGATCGCTGGTACGTTCATTGCGGGTTTCGGCATGCTTGCGCTCGCCAGTCTCATATAAAACACCATGCGAAACAAATAAATGAGATCAACGTTCACTGAAAAACCGGCGGGATTGTCATGGTGAATGAGCAGCAACAGTTACCCGCTGATTTTAACTGCTGCAACATACGGCAAGTTCCGATACATCTCGCTGCAGTCAACCCCGTATCCCACGACAAACTTATCAGGAATAACAAAACCGATATATGCCAGGGGAACGTCGACGGTACGCCGTGATCGTTTGTCGAGGAGCACCGCAGCCCTGAGGCTGGCAGGATTCCTCCCGGCGTATCTGTTGAACAGGCACTTGAGCGTCTCGCCGGTATCGATGATGCAGTCCACGAGCAGGACATCCCTGCCCGTGATGTCGGTCTCGATGTCTTTCTTGATGCGGATCTCCCGCGTCGACTCAGTGCCTTTGCCGTAGCTCGACGCATGCACGAAGTCGACGGTTACGGGAAAGGGAATACGGCGCATGAGGTCGGCGGTAAAGACGATGGCGCCTTTCAGGATCGAAATGAGAATCAAGTCCTTACCCGCGTAGTCTTTCGAGATTTGCCCGGCCAGTTCTCCGACCTTCATTTCGATGGCCTGCTCGCTGATCAGAATTTCCTGAATTTCGATCACGTTCATTCTCCTGAAGCCTGTCCGCAGATTTCGCACATGACGCCTTCGCTTCATGGCCGAAATGAGCAGCTGCACGAATTCATACGAACAAGTCCACCAACTTGAACTGCTTCACGTCCACCAGTCCCTTATCCGTCAGCTTGAGCTCGGGGATGACCGGCAGCGCTAGGAATGAGAGAGTCCCGAAGGGGTGGGCGACCGTTACCCCCAGTCCTTTGACCGCCCGATCTGTGCGTTCCAGCCGCCGGACGACATCGCCCAGCGGCCTATCGGACATGAGCCCAGCAACGGGAAGGGGCATCTCCGCGACGACCTTTTCATTGTTTACCACGACCAGTCCGCCGCGAATTTTTTGAATCCGCGACAGGGCAACGAAGATGTCGGCGTCGTCGGCCCCGACAGTGATAATGTTGTGCGAGTCGTGCGCCACCGTTGAGGCGAGGGCACCCGATTTGAGCCCGAGGCCCTTCATCAGGCCGAATCCCCGGTTGCCCGTGGCCTTGTGTCGTTCGAGAACGATGACCTTGAGGATATCCCGTTCGACGTCGGAGACGAGATACCCATTCCGTTCCGTAACGGGCATGATTGAACACTTCGTCTCGATCTGGTCGGGAATGAGTTCAATGACCCTCGCACGGGCTGTCTTCGCCTTGATCCGGATATCCTGTCTGGTGATCGGACGTATCCGGACCGTGTTGTTGATGGAGTCTCGGCGCCTGCCCGCGCAGGGGACGATGCAGGCGTTGTTCCGGGCAACGAGTTTGCCGTTTTTGAATACCATTTCGACGTTGCAGTTCTCGAAGCTGTCGATGACCACTATATCGGCGTCATATCCCGGCAGTACGGCGCCCTTGCGTTTGAGACCGTAGTGACCCGCAGGGTTGATGGTGGCCATCTGCACCGCGGTTACCGGGTTGAGCCCGAGACTGACGGCTTTTTTAATCAGGAGATTGATGCTGCCGTTTATCAGGTCGCTGGCCTGAAAATCGTCCGTAGCGAAACAGAAAAAGCGGGAATTAACAGGCGTCACTGCGGGGAGGAGCGCTTCCAGGTCCTTTGCGGAAGAGCCCTCCCGGATGAAGATCGTCATGCCGAGGCGCACCTTTTCCCGGGCCTCGTCCGCGGACACGCACTCATGGTCGGATGAAATGCCGGTTCCCGCATAGGCCACGAGATCCTTGCCCGTGAGTCCCGGCGCATGACCTTCCATCCTGCTGTTCTCGAAAGCGCTCAATTTTTTCAGAACTTCTCCGTCTCCCGAAAGGACTCCCGGATAGTTCATCATTTCCGCCAGTCCGACCACCCGTTCGTGTTTTAAAAAAGGGACGAGATCGGCTGCGGCGAGCTTCGCCCCGGAGGTTTCAAGAGCCGTGGCCGGCACGCAGGAAGGGAGCATGAAATAGAAATCCAGGGGAAGGCTTTCGGTAGCGTCAAGCATATACCGGATACCCTTTTCCCCGAGGACATTGGCGATCTCATGAGGGTCGGCAAAGACGGCTGTCGTGCCGTGAGGGAGGGCCGCCCGTGCAAATTCTGCGGGCGTAAGCATTGAACTCTCGATGTGAACGTGGCTGTCGATGAGGCCGGGAAGAATGAATTTTGACGAGACGTCGACGTTCTTTTTGCCGTCATATGTGCCGAGCCCTGCGATCCTGTCCCGGACGATCGCCACATCGGCATGATCGATCTCGCCGGAAGCCACGTTAACGACCCTGCCGCCTTTGAGCACCAAGTCGGCTTTCTTGAGGCCCCGGGCAACGTCAATCCTGTGTTTGAGGTCGTGTATCATGGAAGCTCTGTTCGCTGCGAAACGAACGCTTATCCGGAGGAAAATGTCATCCTTATTAATGCCCCTTACTTGCAAAAGATACAGCATATTGTTAGAATTGTAAAGAGAGTTAGTATGCGGGGAGGAACTTTATGTTTCTAACTGCTGATCCCCAAGAGATCGTTGACGGCAAGATCACTGACGTATATTTTGAGCGCGCCTTGGCCATCCTGAAGGCGAGAAACGTCAACCCTGTGGTAAAGGCTGAGTTCATCGCCAAGAGCCTGCCGAAGAATTGGCCGTGGGCGCTCCTCACGGGCGTGGGCGAGGCAATGGAACTCATGCAACACTTGAAAATCAAGGTCAGGGCCATGCCCGAGGGAACGGTCTTTTATCCCTACGAGCCGGTGATGGAGATCGAGGGACGGTACCAGGACTTCTGCGTGTATGAGACGGCTATCCTCGGGCTTATCTGCCAGGCCTCGGGTGTTTCCACGCAGGCTGCGCGGATGAAAAAACTCGCCGGCGAGAGACTGGTCATGAGTTTCGGAGCACGCAGGATGCACCCGATCCTGGCGCCGATGATCGAGAGGAACGCATACGTGGGCGGGTGCGACGGCGTAGCCGTGGTCAAATCCGGAGAGGTGATCGGCGAAGACCCCATGGGCACCATGCCGCACTCGCTGATCCTGTGTATGGGCTCGACAGTCGAGGCGATCAAAGCCTACGACGAGGTGCTCGATCCGAAACTCAAGCGCGTGGCGCTCATCGACACCTTCCAGGACGAGAAGTTCGAGGTGCTGAACGTGGCCCAGGCGCTGGGGGAGAGGCTGTATGCGGTCCGCTTCGACACGCCCGGCTCGCGGCGGGGCGATTTCTACCGCATCCTCGAAGAAGCGCGGTGGGAACTCGAGTTGCGCGGCCTCGGCCATGTGAAGTTCTTCGTGAGCGGCGGCATCGGCGAAGAAGACATTCCGGTCCTGAATCCTGTAGTCCAGGGCTATGGCATCGGCACTTCGATAAGCAATGCGCCAGTCGTCGATTTTGCCATGGATATCATCGAGATCGACGGGAAGCCGCTGGCGAAGAGGGGCAAATGGTCGGGCAGCAAAAGGGTCATTGCATGCGCGCGGTGCGGTCAGCGAAAGATCGTTCCAAACGACGGGGAGAAGGTAAATGCCTGTTCCTGCGGCGGCGTATTCAATGACCTTCTTGTCCCGGTGCTCGATCATGGCAAAGGGCTTATTGAACCGGATCCGCCGGCGCGGATACGGGAGTCCGTGCTTCGTCAGGTGAAGGATCTCGGACTGTAGCAACTTTCGCATGGCGACTGTCCGCTGGATCAAAGGGATGCCTGTTATTTTCAATCAACTCAACAAAGAGGAAGGACATCATGGTAAAGAAATTTTTTCAAACAAATGACGATACGGCGCTGTTGATCCTTCGCGTTCTGCTCGGCGTCGTGTTTTTCCCGCACGGGATGCAGAAGTTGTTCGGCTGGTTCGGGGGATATGGCTTTTCAGGAACCATGGGCGGTTTTGAACAAATGGGGGTTCCCGCTTTATTCGCCTTCTTTGCGGTTATTGCAGAAGGATTTGGGTGTCTCGGGCTGATCACGGGATTCCTGACCCGCTTGTCGGCATTCGGGATCGGTACGAACATGGTTGTCGCCGTCCTGATGATTCACCACAAGTTCGGTTTTTTTATGAACTGGGATGGGAAACAGGCCGGTGAGGGATTTGAGTATCATCTCCTGGCCATTGCCATAGCCCTCGCGCTCATTATAAAGGGCGGAGGCAAATGGTCCATCGACAGGGCCATTGCGGATAAATTAAAATAGCACCGAGCCGATTTGCATCAAGAATGAACGGGGTCGCAGAAATGCGGCCCTTTTTTATGGTTCATCTGCAGGGAATATTCACTGAAAAGGACGGTATCTGTGCGCAGAGATGTTGCTGTCGGGCTCTGCGCTGATGTGCAAACAGCTCGGCGCCCTTCTTGCTATGGATCTGTAACGGCTTTCCTTGACACCAGGGAGTGACCTTGCTATTCTTTAATCAAGACAAATATTGTCCTGATAAAGCCGAATCTTTCGAGAGGATGTGACGAAAAGGGACGAAGCTCTGCAACGAAAGTCAGCAGGATGGTGTACAGAAGGTGAAATGGTTATTGACAAAAGCAAAGACATAATTTTGGTAACAGGTGCAACGGGAAGACAGGGCAGCGCAGTGGCCAGGCATCTCTTGAAGAGCGGGTACAAAATGAAGGCTGGCGGCTTGAATCAGCAGGACTGCTTCAATATTCAAAAGGGCAAGCGGTGCATTCTGCATTGAAAGGAGGGCAACAATGAAAGCAAAGATTGTTTATTTAATAACTTTGGTGGCTTCAGTAGTGCTCATGGTGAGCGGTTACGATTCAAAAGCGACTGCTGAGCCGAAAACGTATTTTGGCGACCCTGTCGCTGCAGCTACGGGGCAGGGGACTGTACGTTCCTACGCCCAACTTCGTGACGACGGAAGTCCTGTAAGCCTGGGCATTATGTTCGGCAAGGCAATGCTCAATGGCCTGCCGAGCGAACCCAACACGACGAGTCGTTGCTTTGATGTGAACGGGAATGGCGTCATCGAACGCGGCGAATGCGAGGGAGACTTCGAGACGATCCTCGCGCTGCCGAAAGAGATCGGCGATAAGGCGTCCATGCCCCTTAAGTGGATAGCCGTGAACTGGAACCCGGAAGGGCACTCGGCGCCTGCGCCGCCTCCCTGGGTAGCGCCGCACTTTGATTTTCACTTCTATCTGATGAGCAAGAAGGCTGTTCAGGACATCCGTCCCGGAAAGTGCGGGGTACTGATCGATTGTGAAGACTTCAAGCGCGCTACGATGCCCGTGCCTGCTCAGTATTTGCCGAAGAACCACATTAATGTGGGCGCTGCGGTGCCGGCCATGGGGAATCATCTGATCGACACGACTACACCGGAACTTGCCAAACCTCCGACGAAGTTCACCCACACGTTCATCTATGGAGCATATGACGGGCATA
>JBLMWN010000190.1:0-5122 GCA_050257255.1 Betaproteobacteria bacterium
ACCGTCCGACGATGTCATAGGCCCTGACGACGTTCCTGAACTGGCGGGCGATCTCTTTCAATACTTCACATCGGGATCAACCGCCTGCCTTCTTCTTGAGTTCGTGCAGTTTGTTCATCGCGTCCAGCGGCGTCATGCTGTCGAGGTTCAGGTCCTGAAGCTCCTTGAACAGGAGCCCCGCCTCGCTCGCGAAAAGTCCGAGTTGCGGTTCCACTGTTTCCGCTTCGACGTTTTTCCCGGCGTTGATGCCTTCGTCCCCGCGTCTCTGGTTCCCCGCGTCTCCTGTCCCGCTCTTCGGCGCCGCCACAGGCTCACCCAGCTCATTGAACTCCGCCTGTTCCAGGTTTGCCAGCACTTCCTTTGCTCGAAGAATCACCGCCTGGGGGAGACCCGCGAGACGGGCCACCTGAATGCCGTAGGACTTGTCCGCACCGCCTTCAACCACACGGCGGAGAAAGATGATCTGGTCATTCCATTCCTTGATGGCCACGGTATAGTTCCTGACCCTGTCCATCGTGAGTGCAAGTTCGGTAAGCTCATGGTAGTGAGTGGCGAAGAGCGTTCGCGACCTGAGCCTCGTGTGGATGTATTCAGCCACAGCCCAGGCAATGCTGATGCCGTCAAAGGTGCTGGTGCCCCTGCCGATCTCGTCAAGGATAATGAGGCTTCGGTCAGTGGCGTTGTTCAGAATGTTTGCGGTCTCATTCATCTCCACCATGAAGGTGCTCTGGCCGCGGGTGATGAAGTCCGAGGCTCCGACGCGTGTGAATATCCTGTCGACAAGGCCGATGTGAGCTTCGCGCGCAGGCACGAAACTCCCCATCTGCGCCATAAGCGTGATCATGGCCGTTTGGCGCATATACGTGGATTTTCCGGCCATGTTCGGCCCTGTAAGAATGATAAGTTGGTTCTCCTCGCAGTTAAGAAGCGTATCGTTTGGGATAAACCGCTCATCCTCGGCAAGCTGTTCAATAACCGGATGCCTTCCCTCGACGATCTTGAGCATGTCGCCATCAAGGATTACCGGCCGCGAATAGTTGTTCTTTGCCGCCGCTTCGGCAAGCGACGTCAGGCTGTCGAGGATAGCGAGCTTCCGGGCCATGTCCTGAATGCGGACGGTCTGGGCCGATACTGATTCCCTCACCTGCTGGAAGAGCCGGTACTCCATATCCAGGATCTTTTCCTCGGCACCCAGTACCTTTTCCTCGTATTCCTTGAGTTCCGGCGTGATGAACCGCTCGGCATTGGTAAGCGTCTGTTTGCGGATAAAATCCTGGGGCACATGAGCCAGGTTCGTCTTGGTGACCTCGATGTAGTATCCGAAGACCTTGTTATAACTCACTTTAAGAGAGTTGATACCCGTGCGTTCGCGTTCGCGAAGCTCGATGCCCGCGATCCAGCCCTTGCCCTCCGAGCTGATGGACCGCAATTCATCGAGCCCGGCGTTATGGCCTTTCTTGATCAGCCTGCCTTCCCGAAGCGTGTAGGGAGGATCATCGTGGATCGCCGTGTCGATGATCCGGTAGACGTCCTGGAGGTCGTCCCAGAGCCCGACAAGATCGTATGTCAGCTTCGCTTCACAGCGCGAAAGGAGGGTTTTTATTTTCGGCAGCGCGATAAAGGACTGTTTCAGCGCCAAGAGGTCCCGCGCGTTCGCCGCGGCAAGCGAGACCCTGCTGATGAGCCGCTCAAGGTCGTAGACCTCGCCGAGGGCGGTTCTGAGATCGGAACGGAGTTGGTGGCCCTCTTTAAATTCGGCAACTGCGTCGAGCCTGCGTTCGATCCCTCCTGCATCCATGAGCGGATTCAACATCCACTCGCGTAATTTTCTGCCGCCCATGGACGTAACGGTTACATCGAGTATCGAAAGGAGCGTGCCCCTGGATGAACCGTCGTAAATATTCTTCACCAGTTCGAGATTCCGCTGGCACGATGCATCGAGGATCATGTACTCCTGCCTTCGGAACGGTTTTATGTGCTGAATGTTCTTGAGGCCGGTTTTCTGCGTCTCCTCGATATACCGGAGCGCAGCCCCGGCAGCTGAGATGCCCAGTTGCATGCCGCTGACGCCGAAGCCTTCAAGCGACAGCGTCTTGAAATGATCGAGAAGCGTGCGAAATGCGGTCTCCCGGTCAAAGGTCCAGTCGTCATACGAATTGATCGCCTGGGTATATTGACCGAGCAGACCCGACAGGCCTGCATCGGGCTGGAGCCCCTTCGGCATGACAATTTCGCGAGGGGTAAAGCGCGCCAGCACGGTATCAAGCTCCGCGAGGTTATCGGCGCCGTGGACCTCGGAAAGAAAGAAATCGCCGGTTGAGATATCGAGGAACGAAAGCCCAAAGCCGTCCTTGGCGGGATAGAGAGAGGCAAGATAGTTGTTGTCTTTGGCATCGAGCAGGTTCGAGTCGAGCACCGTGCCCGGCGTCACCACCCGGATGACTTCGCGCTTCACGATGCCTTTCGCAAGTTTAGGGTCCTCGACCTGTTCGCAAACGGCGACCTTGAAACCGCGCCGGATCAGCTTCGCGATGTAGCCTTCCGCAGCGTGGTGCGGGAACCCGCAGAGCGGCGTCTCGATGCCCTTGGATTTGTTCCGCGCCGTCAGCGTGATTTCGAGGACTTTCGAAGCCGTCACCGCGTCCTGATCGAACATCTCGTAGAAGTCACCCATGCGAAAGAGCAGGATCGCGTCCAGGTGTCGGCGCTTGATCTCGCGGTATTGCTTCATTAAGGGAGTTAAATCTGACATGGGCTGAATAAAGGAACCAGGAGTCAGGAGTCAGAATTCAGAATGGAGGAAGTATATGCATCCAACAATTTACTCACTTCCTCAAGCTGATTCAATATCTCAATACTGACGGCGAATTTCAAGTCCCGTGTTACGATCGCGTAATATCGGCATTCTTCAATCGAACCTTGTGCTATATTCATGAATTTCGCTTTATCTGCTTTTGTCCTCTTCTTGAAGCATTCTGCAATATTCGCCGGAATAGAAATTGCCGCGCGTCTAAGCTGAGACGTCAGACCATAGATTTCATTCTTCGGAAAATCCTCGCTCATTCGATAAACGGATAGGACGAATTGATGCGCCTTCTGCCAAACAATTAGGTCTTCAAAACATTTCGCCGGCGGCCGTACCATGCAGCCTCCTAACTCCTGGCTTCTGACTCCCGGCTCCTGACTCCCATGCCCAACTTCCTCATCACCTGCTGAATATCTTCCCATACCAGTTTTTTGTCCTTCGGGTTTCTGAGCAGGTACGCGGGATGGAACGTGGGCATAAGCGGTATGCCTTGATAGGTTTGCCATTTGCCGCGGAGCGCGGTGATCCCCTCGCCGGTTTTCAGAAGCGTTTTTACGGCAACGTTCCCGAGGGCCACAATCACTCCGGGATTGATCGCCTGGAGCTGCTTAATGAGAAACGGCTCGCAGGCCGCGATCTCGTCCGGTTCCGGGTTCCGGTTGGTTGGCGGCCTGCACTTTACGATATTGCAGATGTAGACGCCCTCGCGCTTGAGCTTCATGCCCTTGACGATGATGTCCGTCAGGAGTTGGCCGGCTGCGCCGACAAAAGGCCTTCCCTGCAGGTCTTCCTCCTGCCCCGGGCCTTCGCCAACAAAAACGAGAACGGCCTTCGGATCGCCCTCGCCGAAAACAATGTGCGTTCTGCCCTTGTGCAGTTTGCACCGGGTACAGTCGCCTATTTCTTCGCGAATTGCCGTGAGTCCAGTTGCAGGAACGGGTGAAGTTTTTGGAATCCCGGGTTCGGCTGTTTTTCCAGGAGTTGCCTCAGGAACCGGAGGCGATGACGCCTGGGCAGGTCCGGAAAGACCCGTTTCAATGAAACGCACCCCGAGAGCTTTTTGATACTCCAGGTGCATCCGTACATCCGATACTATGTTAAGGAATTCATCTTGAATTTTGTTCATTACGTTCCCTGCGATCGCTGCCTCCTCTGCGGGTTGTGATCCGAATCAATTCCCCCACTTGAGCTTCGTCCGCAGGATCTCGTAATAGCTCTTGCTCGGATGCTTGATCAGTTTCATCGTGTACCGCGACTTTCTGATCTCCACCACGTCATGCGGCACGAGCGGGAATCCTATCTGCCCGTCAAGCGTCAATGATACGTCCTCGCTCTGCGACGTCAGGCAAACGGTCACTACGGCAGTGTCGGGAAGCGCAATGGGCCTGTTCGAAAGCGTGTGCGGGCAGATGGGAGTCACAACAAAGCAGTGGATTGTTGGATGGATGATCGGTCCGCCTGCTGAAAGAGAATAGGCGGTCGAGCCGGTCGGCGTCGCCACAATCAGCCCGTCGGCCCTGAGCGTCGTCAGATGGCCGCCGCTCACCGAGACCTTGAGCTCCATCATCCGTGCCAGCGCGCCCTTGTTGATCACGGCGTCATTCAGCACCCGGTACCGCGCCAAGCACTTGCCTTCACGGATAACGCAGGCGGACAGCATCATCCGTTCCTCGGTCTCAAGCTTTCCCGCGATGGCCTTCTCGAGATTGTCATAGAGCTCGTCGAGTGAAACCTCGGCCATGAACCCGAGGCTCCCGAGATTGACGCCGAAAATCGGGACATCGGTATGCGCATCAGCCACATGCCGCGCCGCGGACAGGAGTGTACCGTCGCCGCCGAGCACGATCAGCATATCGACAAGAGCGGGGATCTCGGCACGGTCGTGTCCCTGCATGTTGACGGCGGAAGCCGTCTCGGTATCGACAAAAACTTTTTTCCCCCGCGACTCTAGCCACGCGGTAAGCTTCTTCGCTGCCTTTTGAGCCACCGGAATGTCTTTCGCGATAATGCCGATTTTTTTCATGAAGGCTTACTCGTTCCTCAGTCTGTTCGAAAAAATCTACGTCAACCTATGTCGGCGCTTTTAAGTTTTGTTGCAATTCTTCCAGCAGATTCTCGTACCGCTTGCCTTCCGCGAGGAATCCGATCTCCCGGCTGTGCTCATCAACGTAGGAGAGATAGACGCTCAAGCATTCCACCGGCAGCTCATCTTCGGCGCGTTCGGCCCACTCTATCACGGTCACCCCGTCGGAATCAATGTACTCCTCGAACCCGATGTTCTCCAGCTCTTCAGGGTCCTTGAGCCGATAGAGGTCA
>JBLMWN010000191.1:0-11620 GCA_050257255.1 Betaproteobacteria bacterium
GACTGGAGCCGGTCCGCAAGCGGCCGGCCATGTACATTGGCTCAACAGACGCGCGCGGGCTGCACCACCTCGTCTGGGAGACGCTCGATAACGCGGTGGACGAGGCGCTGAACGGGTATTGCACGGCCATCACCCTGACGCTCGAAAAAGACGGCGGCGTGACCGTCGTGGACAACGGTCGCGGTATCCCCGTGGACATCCATCCAAAATCAAAACGCCCGGCCATCGAGACCATCCTCTGCACGCTCCATGCAGGCGGCAAGTTCGACCACACGGCGTACAAGTCCTCAGGCGGTCTTCACGGCGTGGGGGCATCAGTGGTGAATGCGCTTTCCGAAGTCTTCATCGCCACTGTCTGGCGCGACGGCTACGAGTGGACCCAGGAGTTTTCCCGTGGCAAGCCCAAGGGGAGCCTCAAAAAGGGCAACCCGACCAAGGCCCACGGCACGCAGATCTATTTCCGGCCTGATACGGATATCTTCTTAAAAACAAGCTTCAACTATAAGACCATCCTCGAAGTCTCCGAAAGTAAGGCGTTTTTGAACAAGGGCCTCAAGATCACCATCGAGAACGTGCGCGACAAGGAGAAACCGGTCACCTTCAAGTATGATAACGGCATCCAGGATTACATCAAGCGCATTGTCTCGGGGACCACAGTGGTGAACCCGGAGCCGTTCTACTTTGAAAAGGAAGACGATTTCAAGATCGAGTGTGCGATCCACTGGACCATTGCCACGGACATGGAGATCCATTCCTATGCCAACTCGATCAACACGTCCGACGGCGGCACGCACGAGCTTGCGGTCAGGGCAGCGCTCACCAAGGCCGTGCGCGCCTATGCCGAGCGCAAGAACCTCATCCCGAAGAACATCAAGACCATTGCGCCCGAGGACGTGTACGAGGGGCTCTACGGCATTGTGAGCGTACTCGTCAAAAATCCGCAGTTCCAGGGCCAAACCAAGGAGAAGCTGAACAATCCAGAGATATCCTCACCCATCGAAGCATCGGTCAAGAACGCCTGCGAGGCCTATCTGCTCGCAAACCCGACCATGGCCGATGCAGTGGTGAAACGCGTGCTGCTCGCCGCCGAGGCCAGGCTTGCGTCCCGTGCCGCCAAGGAGAGCGTGACGAGGAAGCTCTCGTCCTTGAAGCTTAATTTGCCCGGCAAGCTTGCAGACTGCTCATCCAATAAAGTCGAAGAGACCGAAGTTTTCATTGTGGAAGGGGACTCGGCGGGCGGCTCAGCCAAGATGGCGAGGGACCGCAAGACGCAGGCCGTGCTGTCGCTTCGTGGCAAGATCCTGAATGTGGAACAGGTATCATCCCTCGAAAAGATTCAGACAAACAATGAAATCAAGAACCTGCTCGCCACGCTCGGCTGCGGCGTGGGAGCACACTTCGACCTCAACAAGCTCCGCTACAACCGTATCATTCTTATGACCGACGCGGACGTGGACGGCGCACATATCAGCGTGCTGCTCCTCACTTTCGTTTACCGCTACATGCCCGAACTCATTAATCACGGCCATGTGTACCTTGCCATGCCGCCGCTCTTCAAGATCGAAGCCGGCAAGGAGATCTTTTATGCCATGGACGAGATGGAGAAGGAGAAAATTCTCGCCAGTCTGAACGGGAAAAAATACGAAGTGGGACGGTTCAAGGGTTTGGGCGAGATGAACCCCGACACGCTCAAAGAGACGACCATGAACCCGAAAACCCGCACCCTGATGAAGGTCCAGGTCGTGGACCACAAGGCAACAGGCGATGTGTTCGAGCGCCTCATGGGCAAGGACCCCAAAGCCCGGTTCGTATTCATCAAGGAGCGGGCGGAGTTCGCTGAGCTGGATATCTGACGATCCGGAAAAGGCACGAAGAACGGAGCTGATGCGAAAGAGGGGGGCTGTGCTGATAAGGCACCTGCTTTTGTTTTTTTTAATGGGGAACGCTGATTGATAACGCTGTTGTGTTTTTTCAAATGAAAGAACCCCAATTTTTTTCTTTACTTGCCGAGAGAAAAATTATAGACTTCACACGTCCAGCCGGCGTAATCAAACCAAATCGTGCGTATTTTTCGGCGTGATACTTTCGATACTGCGCTGTATAACGCAGGCAATACGTTGACTCCAGCGAGGTCAATAGATTCGAGGCCTGGAAGCGAACCGCCACGTCACGCATTGAAATGTTGAAGCAGGTTATAGAGCGGGCTGCCTCACGGCGTTTTCAGAAAAAAGGCCCTGATTCATGACTCGACTTCATCAGATTCTCGTGACGGCCTTCGGAGGAGTTCATGAAAGTCGACACCATGCGAAACGTGGATTACTTCGTCGGCGTACCGCTGTGTTTTGTGGCGACGATCTTCAAGAAGCTATTCGCCCTCGCTGCCGTACAGAAGGCCGGTTCCGCGCCGAAAAACATATTGCTGATCGAACTTTCGGAAATGGGGAGCACGATCCTGGCTGATCCGGCAATGCAAAAGTTAAGGCGCGACCTCAAGGCCAATCTTTTCTTCGCCATCTTCAAGAAGAACCGTCCGAGCCTGGATCTCTTGGGCACTGTCCCGAAGGAAAATGTCTACACCATTGACGACAGCTCGTTTTTGTCGCTCGTCGCTGATGCGGCCAGGTTCCCTTTTTGGATGCGTCGGAAACACATCGATTCTGTCATCGATATGGAACTTTTTTCCCGCTTCACAGCTTTGTTGACGGGATTTTCGGGAGCACGGCGTACGGTGGGGTTCCATGCATTCCACAACGAGGGGTTGTATCGCGGCGGTTTTTTGACGCATAGGGTGGCCTATAATCCTCATCAGCATATGTCAAAGAACTTTATCGCGCTTGCCAACGCCCTGATAAAGGACAATGCCGAGATCCCGTTCTCGAAAACGTTCATCTCGGATGATGAGACCAGGCTGCGCAAGCTCGTGATAACCGAGACGGCAAAGGACTCGATGCGGCGAAAAATCAAGGAGGCCTATCCAGCGTATGAAGCGGTGCGGCATAGGGTCGTGCTTTTCAATGCCAACGCCTCGGAGTTGCTTCCCATTCGACGCTGGCCGCGGGAACATTACATCGCTTTGGCCGGGATCATATTAGAGCGTTATCCGGATGTGGTCATCCTGCTGACCGGAGGAGGGGACGATCGAGCATGGCTTGAGCACATAAGCTCGGCCGTCCATAGCGAGAGGTGTGTCAACTTTGCCGGACAGACGAGCCTTGCGGAGCTGCCCGCACTTTACTCGGTATCCGCCTTCATGCTCAGCAACGATTCCGGACCGCCGCACTTTGCATCGGTGACCGACATCCCCATGTTTGTTTTTTTCGGGCCGGAAACCCCGAAGCTCTACTGCCCGCTCGGCAATGCCACGCCGATTTACGCCGGCCTCGCGTGCTCTCCCTGCGTCTCCGCGGCAAATCACCGCAAGACCGCATGCGGCGACAATGTATGTCTTCAGGTCATCACTCCCGAGCAGGTTTTCGGCATCCTTCGGCCGAAATTGGAAGAGATCAGTGAACGCGCACAAACGCTTGTACAATGAGAATCGGGCATCAGCACGGATTCTTTGCGCTTTCACAGTTGCCCTTCTGGAATCTCAACGTGAAAAGACTGACGGGGTCTTCAATGGTCCTGAACCTGAAATCTTCACCATGACGGGTGTACTGTAATGAACCGTATGATGCCGTGCAATCAGAAAACGGGCTGTAAACGTTTAACGACTCCGGGTCTGTTTATAGGGGTATTCTTTCATGTTCGATCGGCCCGATAGCGAAGTCAGAAAACAGGATTACCTTAACCTTTTCATTCTCTTCATCCTTTGCGCGGTCCTGTTTTTTTTCCGGCTGGGCGACAGGCCCTTGTGGGATGTGGATGAAGGAATGCACGCAGCAACATCGAAAGACATGGTGCTAACCGGCGATTGGGTCACCCCGCGGGTGAACGGGGAAAATTTTTATGACAAGACGCCGCTCTTCAACTGGTTTGCCGCATTATCATTCATGGCATTCGGGTTCACGGAGTTTGCGGCACGGCTGCCTGCGGCTATCCTCGGCCTCGCCACGGTGTTCGTAACCTATGCGCTTGGAAGGCGACTCTTCGGCTCCACGGCCGGCCTCCTGGGAGGCGTGGTCCTTGCCACCAGTCCCGAGTTCATCATCCTTTCCCGGTCGGTGGTGCACGATATCGCACTGGCCTTCTTCGTCAGCCTGGCCCTCGTTTTCTTTTATGCTGCATTCAGCAGCGAACGTCATCGTCGCCTAAACCTCATGCTGTTTTATGGGGCGGCGGGGCTTGCCGTGCTGGCCAAAGGACCCATCGGTGTGCTGTTGCCCGCCCTGATCATCGGGCTCTTTCTCCTGATTCGAGGAAAGCTCGGCTTCCTGAAAGAGATGGATATCGGCCGGGGGATACTGGTTTTCCTTCTGGTAGCCGCTCCCTGGTACGTGTTCATCAGCATAAGAAATACTGACTATGCATCGTACTTTTTTCTCAAGCAGAACCTCGGGAACTTTCTGTCGAAGCAACAGGCCACCCACCCTCAGCCCGTTTATTATTACGTCCCGGTTCTTTTGGGAGGGATGCTTCCCTGGTCGTTCTTCCTGCCCCTGGCGATATCCGGGCCACTCAAAAACGGGCTGAAGCAGGCGGATAGCGGCGTATTGTTTTTGGTCTGCTGGTTTTCGGTCATCTTCCTTTTTTTCACCGCAGCGAGTTCGAAACTGGACACCTATATCCTCCCCGCATTCCCGGCCGTTGCACTGCTCATTGCCAGAGTCTGGCACGAACTGGTAACCGTGCCGACGCCCGGGATGCGCCGCGGCGCTGGATACTCCTTCGTGCCGTTATTCATTCTTTTTCTGGCGGGCATACTAATCATTCTCGTGATTCAACCACCCGTGAGAAAGCTTCAGATGCAGTACGGAGTGAGCCTGCACGACTTGTTCGGCTTCTGGCTGGCCGTCACGGGTATTCCGATCATTGCATTTCTCTTTTTTTATTTCAGGCGCTATTGGGCTGCGTTCGCGTCGCTGGCCGCGACGTTCGTCGTCGGGATTCTCCTTTTCATTATCGCCTACGCTCCCACGATGGATCCCTATCGCTCTACCAAGGACCTGGCAAAAGAAATGGACACGATCCTTCCTCCTGGGGAGCAACTCGTTTTCTTTAAAAAACTTGGGGACACTTCTCTGTTCTACACAAATCGCAGGGCAAGGGTCATTCACAGTGAGGAGCAGTTACTGGATTACCTGGCTTCGAGCAAGAGGGCCTTGTGCGTCATCGAACGGGTAGAGTTCGACCGGCATGAAAAAGTAGCAAAATCGTCCTACGTCCTGCGCGAGGAAGGAAACAAGCTGCTCATATCCAATCGGCCTGCTTCGTAATGGGACATAGACGTCCAGCAGTCAGAGCATGCTCTGGTATGAGATTTCATCATTTCGAAAAAGCCGGTTTACTGGAGCGTTCGCGGGGAAGAGACACTTCTGGCTTTACTGCTTCCTCTGCGTAAAAAGGGTACTCACGAGTTGTAAAGGCTTCGTTCGAGGGAATGATGAGCACACGCCATGACTGAAGAGAGGGATTTTCCCAACGCCGTAAAAGACGGAGAGGGGCCGGCGCTATGGGGCAGGCATACGCTCCTGAGCGTTCTGATCACTATTGCGGTACTGGCCTTCCTTGCATCGTATGTGGACCTGGCGCAAGTCTGGAAGAAAGTGGCCGCCAGTGACAAGCGGTTCCTGCTTGTAGCTGCGCTATGGCACTACGGCACATACCCGGTGCGCGGGATTCGCTGGAGGCGAAGCCTGAACCATGTACCGCATCGCTGCGGCAACGCCCGTTTCGGTCTGCTCGTGTTCTTCTATAATTTCGTGGACAACGTGGTGCCGGCCAAGTTGGGCGATGTCTATGCCTCGCACCTCGCTTACATTAACTGCGGTGTACGCCGCTCGGCGGCCCTCGGTTCTGTCGTTTTTCTGCGCATGATTGATGCGTGGATCGTTCTCATCCTTGCCGCGTCGGCATCGTGGTTCCTTTTTGAGGCGGCATTCCCCCGGCCCGTTGCCTGGGCGCTGGTGATTGCGTTCCTGATCGCCCTCGCCACGACCGCAGTCATCGTGGCCTTTGTCGCGCTGAAACGCGCCGTGCCGGCTTGGGTGCCCGAGGCTGTGCGCCAGAGGGTCGGCGCTTTCCACACCGGCATGCTGCCCGACCGGGGGGAGATCATTCCCCTTCTGCTCCTGACTCTTGTTATCTGGGCGATGGAGACGATGTGGCTTTTCTTTCTTGCCAGGGCTTTTGGCATGAACCTCAATGCCGGAGAGGCCCTGTTCCTGACCATGATCCCGATAATCGTTACCGCGTTCCCGATCACACCCTCGGGAGCCGGCGCCGTGGAACTGACGCTCTTCAGCTGCCTCCGGCTTGTCGGCGTCGCTTCCCCGCTGGCGGTATCACTTACCGTTGTGAACCGTTTTATCGATTTCTGGTTGCACATTGCACTCGGTGCGTTCACCTGGACGTTTCGGAGAAAAATCGGTTTGCGTACCTGGAGGGACAGACCCCTTCACAGCATCGCTGACCCAGACGCACTCACACCTCCAGTCCGAAAGGAGAATACTGTTTGAAGGTCTATTCTGTCTTGCTTGTGCGGGTGAGTTCCACGGTTGACAAGGAAGTGGACCACCCGCAGTTTTTCGACCCCCCCTATGCGTTAAAGTGTCTTGAAGCTGGACTTCTGCAGCAGCGGGGCCTCGAAGTCCACCTCGTGGACTGCTGGATCCGGCCGATGAGCGTTTCCGGCCTGCTGGACTACACGGCACCAGTCAGACCCGATCTTGTCGTTGTCTCGGCTTCAAGTTTTGACATCGATGTGGCCGATCAGTATGTAAAAGCATTGACGGCTCAGCGGCACCCGCCCCTGATTGTCGGAATCGGCCAGGGTTTTTATCACCACCGCGACCACGCGAACGAACTTACAAAGAACTACGACGCCATCCTGCTGGGAGAGCCGGAGCAGGAGTTTTTTCTTCTCTTTGAACGGATTCGCGCCGATGGGTCATCCATCGCGGATTGGAAATCCTATTATCGGAAGGCGTTCGACGATGGCAAGCGCTTTATGGTCGATGAGCCTGACCGTCTGGCTTTTCCTTCGTACACGCCGGACGAGCTGTCGGCATATCAATCGATCTTTCCGGTGCAGGTACCCCGACGCGTGGTCTGGGGTTATCTCATTGCCACCCGGGGCTGTCCGCACGGCTGCGTGTTCTGCAGCGAGGTCATGCGCGTGAGCACGGGAAAACGATTGCGCAGCCGCTCGGCAGCCAGCGTGGCGGACGAAATGGAGCATCTGGCCCGGCATGGCGTCAACATCTGTTCGTTTCAGGACGACAGCTTTTCGGCGAATAGAAAATTCATGAGGTCCCTCTGTGAAGAACTGATCGCCCGAAAGTCGAAGATGCCCTGGATGGCCAGAGCCCGGGTCGATGAGCTGAGCTACGACCTTCTGGTCCTGATGAAGAAGGCGGGCTGCGTCATGCTTGGCATCGGCGTGGAATCGGGCAGTGAACGGATCATCAAGGCAATGCACAAACAGACAGGTGACCGTTCCTGGCTTGACCTTTGCCGACAGGTCTTTGGCTGGACCAGGGACCTTGGCATCGGCACGAACGCCTATTACGTGATCGGCAATCCGACGGAGACCCGGGAGGAGATCGAGCAGACCATCCAACTGGCCCAGGAGCTCAATTCCGACAGCATCCAGGTTCACTTTTACACGCCCTATCCGGGCTCGGCCGCCTGGGACCTGTATAAAGATCAAGCCGATTCCATTTCGAAGCAGCTCTACCACTATGCTCGGCCGATCCTGTCACTGGCGGCGGTTTCGCCGGACGAGCTGGTGAAGCTGCGCTCAAGATTCTATAAGCGGTACCTGTTCAGGCCGCGATTCGCACTCCGTCATTTGCGGCGGTACGGCTCTTTTTATCTTCACAATCCCAACATCTTTTGGAGTCTCTTGGGCATCAGAAAGATATTTTGACCTCAAAAGGAGAATGACAAGCATGGCTATCATCGGGAGTATTCCTCGACGATGCGTAAACCTTCCACCGGGAGCGCTCCGCACCCTTCTCGGCTGCGCCCTGAGCGGCACGGTGCAGGAAGGTCCGGAACTGGACAAGTTTTCAAGGAAATTCAGTCAATGGCTGGGAGTGCCCTGCATATTCGGGGCGGCCTCGGGAAGATCGGCGTTCCAGTTGGCCCTTGAGTCGCTCGGCCTCGAAAAAGGAAAGGAGATCATCTTTCCGGCCTTTACCTTTCCCGTCATGCCCATGGTCGCAAAAATACTCGGCTATAAGCCGGTTTTTTGCGACGTGGACCCCGTGACGTTCAACTCTGGGCCGGAGCACATCGAGCCCCTGATCAATGAACGGACCGGCGCGGTTCTGGCGACCCATCTCTTCGGGCAGCCCTGCTCGATACGGGAGATCGTTAAATTGACGCGCAAGCGAAACCTCCGATTGCTCGAGGACTGCGCCCACGCCCTGGGTGTTCGCGTGGGTGGCCGCGCCGTGGGAACATTCGGCGATATCGGTATCTTCAGTTTTGCCGAGGGGAAAAACATGCCCTGCTTTGGTGGCGGGGCCATCGCGACATCCGATGAAAAAATCGCTCAGCGCGCCAGGGACGTCCTTTCGAAGGCGCCCATGCCTGCCAGCGGAAAGGTCCTGAAAAAGGCTTCCTTCATCTGGCTGCTGTGGCTGCTGACCCGCCCCGGGATCTTTGGCGTCACGGTTTACCCGGCCTTGCGCCTGAAACTTTTGCTCGGTCAATCGCTCATGGACTCGGAGGTAGGCGACGAACTGCTCGGAACCTTTGCAGCGTCGAATCCTCGCGTATACAAGCTGGCCAATTTGCAGGCGAAGATCGGTCTGCTTCAGCTTGAACGTATCGACGCCTTCAATGAAGGCGCCCGGCGCAATGCCCGGATCCTAACTGACGGTGTGGACGGGATAGCCAAGATCGGCGTGCCGCTCTCGTCGACAGGAGATCATATTTACGTCTACTATCCGTTGACCGTAGAACCGCGGAAACGGGACGATCTGCGTGCTTATCTGCTTAAACACGGAATCGATACCAAGACTACGGATATGTCGGATTGTTCCTTGCTCGAACCCTTTCGCGACAATGGCGGCACCGCACGCGGCCAGAACAGCCCACGGGAGGCCTCGATCCTGGAGATTTGCGTATATCCCGTGATTTCCGAAAAGCGCATCCGGCGGCTTGCCCGGGTTATCCGGTCCTGGGAGAAGCAGTAGACCCCTTCGACCGACCTGAGTCGTTTTATTTTGAATTTTGAAAGGAACTGTATCACCGTATGGACATCCTTGCCGACCGGCTAAAGAATCTTCCTCCTTACCTGTTCATGCAGCTGCGTGACAAGATCAGGAAGGCTCAAGCCAGCGGTGTCGATCTCATCTCCCTTGCCATCGGGGACCCGGTCGAGCCGACGCCCGCGTACATTGTTGAATCGCTCCGGGACGCCGCTCTCGACCCGATCAACCATCAGTATCCGACGGATGAGCATAAGGGGATGCTGGTCTTCCGGGAGGCGGTCGCACGCTGGTATGGAAGGAAGTATGGGGTGACGTTGAATCCGGAGACTGAGGTGCTCGCCCTGAGCGGCCTCAAGGAGGGCATTCATCACTTCATCATGGCGCTTGTCAATCCCGGGGATATTGTACTGATTACGAACCCTGGCTACCCGGCATACCGGGCGAACATCCTTATGGCCGGCGCAGAAACCCACGAAGTTCCGTTGCTTGAAAAAAATGGATTCCTGCCGGCGTTCGAGGACATACCCGAAACAGTATGCCGGAAGGTAAAAGCCTTTTTTCTCAATTACCCGAACAATCCCACGGGAGCTTGCGCCGACAAGGATTTTTTCACGCGGCTTGTTGCCTGGGCCAAAGAGCGCAACATCCTGTTGTTGCATGACAACCCCTACAGCGAAATCATCTTTCCGGGCGACCGAAGGCAGAGCCTGCTGCAAATCCCGGGCGCCAGGGAAATCGGTGTTGAACTCAACTCGTTGAGTAAGGCCTACAACATGACAGGCTGGCGAATCGGCATGGCCGTCGGGGGAGAAAAGATCATTCAGGCCCTGTGCAAATTCAACGAGAATGTGGCTTCCGGCGTGTTCAACGCCATTCAGCTGGCCGGTGTCACCGCAATGGACAAGGGCGATCATGATATAGAAAACATGCTTGCCATCTACCGCAGGCGGCGGGAAACGGTGCTGAGCGCCTTTGCCGAGATGGGCGTCCACGTTAAGGCCGGAGGTGGGACCTTCTACCTGTGGATTCCGGTGCCGAACGGATCAACCTGTATGGAATTTACCACGAAGCTCCTTGAAGAGGCCAGAGTGCTGGTGACCCCGGGGACCGCTTACGGACAATACGGTGAGGGGTATTTCCGCATATCGCTCACAGTGCCGGACTCTCGGCTCGCGGAAGCCATAGAACGAATGCGGAAGATCATCAAGAGAGGTTCTTGACACCCCTGACCATGCAGAACGGGTCTAATCACGTTTAAACAATCGGACCTGTCGCTCAAAAATGCCTACGGGGGACACTGCAATCCAAGAACATCAACGAATATGAGAGAAACAAATTCGACAGGCATCTTTTTAATATCGTAACGGGATATCATTCGCCCATCATTTAAACGTTCGTCCTATCTCACCTTTCCCGGGGGGCGAGCAGTCTGAAAATATCACGTATGGTTCTTCGCCCCCGCGCAGGCGTGTGGTTTTCCGATTGACACTCCTTTCTCCTATCTGGTATAGTACGGAAATCGTATATTTTGCAAGGAGTTTTAATGTTTCAGCCTTCTTTGGATGAATTTAGGCAAAAGGCGAAAAAGGGCAATCTTATCCCGGTATACCGCGAAATTCTTGCGGACATGGAAACCCCGGTTTCGGCGTTTCAGAAAATCGATGACGGGCGTCACTCCTTCCTTCTCGAGAGCATGGAAGGCGGCGAGAAATGGGCGCGATATTCGTTCTTGGGAAGCAGGCCATCGGTCATTGTCAGGACCTTCGGCCGCAGGGTCGAAATCATCAGGAACGGTAAAACTGAAAAGCCTCCATTTGAACGCGATCCGCTGGAAGTCGTCAAGCGCATTCTCTCCGCATACCGGCCTGTGCCGGATCCGTCGCTGCCGCGCTTTTTCGGCGGCGCCGTGGGGTTCATGGGATACGATGTGGTCCGTTTCTTTGAAGAACTGCCCGCCCGGGAAAAGGAAGGCCTGGCTATTCCGGACATCTTCTTCATGATCACCGACACGCTCGTGATCTTCGACAACATCAGCCACATGATCAAGGTCGTGTCCAATGCCCATGTGAAGGGGCGGGCTGTTGAGGTTGCCTACCGGGAAGCCCAAAAGAAGATTAATGCCCTGGTCAGGAAGCTGAAGGCAGGGGGCACGGGGCATGGGGCATGGAGCAAGGGAAAACCAAAGTCCAACGTTCATACGCTTACGTCGAACTTTACCCAACCCCAGTATGAACAATCGGTGCTGAAGGCAAAGGAGTACATCAGGGCAGGGGATATCTTTCAAGTCGTGCCGTCCC
>JBLMWN010000192.1:0-2713 GCA_050257255.1 Betaproteobacteria bacterium
AGCCATTGCTTCGGCCTTGGATGACGAATAGGTGAGCGGCCCAATAGCGTGTTCCTGGTCCGTACTCTGGCTCGAAACGCAGTTCAGTGTGTCAGGACAGGGAGCCAAACGGCCATCCTTGACCCCATGATTAGAAGGCGGGATGCCGGAACAGCCGACAACAAAGATGCTCAGGACGAAGTTAAAAAACGAAACTGTTGAGGCAGGATTGGTCATCAGGACGGCCTCTCTCAGCGTGGGGATATCATAGGTGTTATTATACACCAAGTGGAGATCCGTAGAAACAGTTTCATTCTTTCAGAAGAGTGATTGGATTTGCCGATCGCTGTTTCCACAATCATCAGAAGCTTTTGAACATTCGAGCGTCAGGGGCAAGCTGCTTTTCCATAGGAAATATGCGCAAAAACCGCCGCTCAGGAGACATCGAAACAGAATCCGGAAAGATGCGGGGGCGGACAGAGAAGAAAAGCCTCGTTAGGGAGGACCTCGGCCGTTCCCCCCTCCACCCCGCAGCTTCCTTCCGGATTTTTTTTGTCCCAGGCAGTATCGCTGTCATCTTCAAGCTGCCTTGGCCCACCCCGCCGCCGTGCGCAGCCACGTTTCGAATGTCATCAAGCCGGGATGGAGGATGCGCAATGCCTTGATGTCGGCACGATAGCCATACCTGTTGAGCCATTCCATCATGATGGCTGATTCCCTGTTGATGCGGATGACCTGCTCTATCGGCTGTTCGGCGAATCGGACCGGCCGGCCCAGCACTCTGGTAAAGACTTCTGCTGCCTGCGGCATTGTCAGTTCATCACCGGCGAGCTCGATCGACTTCCCGACATAATCCGAGGGGTTTTCAAAGGCCAGGTTGACAAAAATCCCCATATCGTCGGCTGCAAGCATCTGCAGGGGACGGTCGGGTTTGAGCGCCATCGTCAACGTACCCTTTAAAATCGACGATTGCATTTCCGGCCCTTTGAAATTATACATCATGAATACCGGCCTGAAAACAGTCGCGGGTAATCCTAAGCCGTGGACATATCTTTCAATCTGCCACTTGCTGTCGAAGTGCGGTATGCCGGTGCTCCGCTCGGCCCCGCCGACCGAACTATAGATGAAATGCTTTACGCCGGATGCCTTGGCGGTATCGGCAATATTCTTCCCCTGTCGAATCTCCTTCTCGATGCCCCCCTCTCTCCAGGAAAGGACACAGAACACGCCGTATGCTCCCCGCAGTGCGCGGCCCACGGAGAGAGGATTATCCAGGTCTCCTTCGATCAATTCGATCCCCTTCCAGACAAGGGAGCGAGAGACAGGCTTGTCCGGATCCCGAATAAGCGCCCGGACGCGCCAGCCCGAAGCCACGAGTTGAGAAGCCACGGCGCCGCCCTGGTTGCCCGTGGCGCCGGTCACAAGGATCACCTTATTCGCTTTGAATTTGAACCTGCTGTCCATACTTGTGCCCCCTCTCTCCTACTTCCGTACTACGCTTGCTATTTGCTATATCGAACGTCCGTTTCCACTTTCCTGACCAGGTTGCAACTCAAAAGCGTCTCTCGCAGAGAACACAGAGAAAAAATTTTAGAACGACGCTTCAAGGTTCAAGCCCTGCGCATCCGCGACTTCCTATTTTGAGAAAAACTTGACTCTTGAGTAACTACATAAAAAGCCGCAAATGCCCATAATGTATCCCCCGAGATCGGCTTTATCGGGATAATATTCATCCTATTTAAAAATTATCACTGCCCTTGCCGGATGTCAAGGTCATGCCTTCAACAGCACTTGCGTGTTTTTGTGTTTTCGCGTATAAATTCATGTCAAAACCGTTCTAACCTCCGAACGAAACGTCAAAAACGCCCTCTCTTCATTCGCGAATCGTGGAATAATCATCGTGTCAAGGCTGCACCACTCTTATCTGCATGGCATTATTCCATTGACAAAGCATCATGTTTAATGGTATATAACCCAGCTTCACCGAGCAGCAACGCGGTTGGCGCATGGTGCGAAAGAATACGTATCTTTATGCCCTGTGTGCTCCGCCCATGCTCCATGCTTTCCCGACAAAAAGGAATCATAATGCTCAAGAGAACCAACTTACGCAACATCGCCATTATCGCCCACGTCGACCACGGCAAGACCACGCTCGTGGACACGCTCCTGCGCCAGAGCGGCACCTTCCGCGACAATGAACGCGTTCAGGAGCGCGTTATGGACAATATCGATCTCGAGCGCGAGCGAGGCATTACGATCATGGCCAAGAATACGGCCGTCCAGTACAACGGAATCAAGATCAACATCGTGGACACCCCCGGCCACGCCGACTTCGGCGGCGAAGTGGAACGCACGCTCAAGATGGTGGACGGCGTACTCCTGCTCGTAGACGCCTCGGAAGGCCCCCTCCCGCAGACGCGCTTCGTGCTCAAGAAGGCCCTCGAACTCGGACTGCCTCCGATCCTCGTGATCAATAAGATCGATCGGCCCGACGCGCGTATCAGTGAAGTCGTCAATGAGGTGTACGACCTGTTCATCGATCTCGACGCGAATGACGCCCAGCTTGATTTCCCCATCGTCTATACCAACGCCCGCGACGGCATCGCCAAGCTCACGATGGAGGAGGAAGGCAAGGACCTCAAGCCTCTCTTCGAATTGATCGTGAATACCATCCCGCCGGCAGAGGGCGACGAGACGTCCCCGCTGCAGCTTTTGGTCATGAACATCGATTATA
>JBLMWN010000193.1:0-4255 GCA_050257255.1 Betaproteobacteria bacterium
CACTCGGGCCTACCTGCGGCACCTGTTCAACGCAGGCGAGGTGCTGGCGCTCAGGCTCGGCACGATCCATAACCTGTACTTCTATCTGAACCTGATGCGGAATGTAAGATCGAGCATCGAACAAGGGAGGTTCAGGGAGTTCAAAAAAGAATTTTTGGCGAAGAGGAATAACGCCGATAGCATGATTCAGGATTCATGATGCAGGAGTTAAAACGGCTGTCCATCCTGAATCATGCATCCTGCATCCTGATATCAGATCGCACGCAGAGTACAATAACAGTAAACAGAGAATTTAAAAATTGAGGAGGATTGTATCATGCTAACAGCAATTGCTTACGCAATGGGAGCACCGGGTGACGCGGCAGCGCCGGGTGGCGGCGGGTATTCAAGTCTCATCATGATGGTTGTCATCTTTGCCATCTTTTATTTCATTCTCATTCGCCCCCAGCAGAAGAAAATGAAAGAGCACAAGAAGATGGTGGAGAACCTGAAAAAAGGGGACCGTATCATTACGTCGGGCGGCATGTATGCCACGGTTGAGAATGCCACGCCTGACACGCTGACGGTCAAGATTGCCGAGGGCGTGAAAGTAAAGATCACCCGCAGCTCGGTAGGGGCGGTGGTGAAGCCCGAAGAAGAAAAAGAATAAAAGAATTTTTATATCTCAGGAAGCACAAAGATGCTGAGACGTACTTCGCGGCTTTGTGTCTTTGTGTGAGAAAGATAGAATTCAGCAGGAGGCACGTATATGAAGAAAAGCATCCAGTGGAGATTGGCGCTCATCGTCATCTCGGTGTTGGTCGCGCTGTTTTTATTCCTGCCGTCCACGCCGCTCACGGCGAGTCTGCCGGAGTGGTGGCACAAGAGCGTTCCAAAAATTTCGCTCGGCCTCGATCTCCGTGGCGGCAGCCATCTGGTGATGCAGGTGGAGACGGACAAGGCCGTGGAGTCCTCCGTGGACAATATCGTCGCCGATTTACAGACGACGGCGTCGTCGCAACAGCTTGCGGTCACGTTCACCCGGACTGGCCAGGACATCACTGCGAAATTCAGCGAAGCCCTGGCGGATAAGGCCGAGAAGCTCGTCAAGGAAAGTTATGCCATCCTCGATACAAAGTCTCAGGGCAAGGGAGAGCTGGTCTACAGTTTGAAGCCTGCCGAGGTGAAGCGGCTGAAGGAGTCGGCCGTCCAGCAGGCGCTCGAGCGGACGCGCAGGAGAATAGACAAGTACGGCGTGGCCGAGCCGCAGATCTACAAGCAGCAAAATGACCAGATCGCCCTTCAGCTTCCCGGCATCAAAAACCCGCAGGAGGCTATCTCGTTCATCAAGACGGCGGGCAGGCTCGAGTTCAAGCTCGTCGACACAGATCCTACCGACCTGCAGAAGGCCCTTGCCGGCAAGGCGCCCGAAGGCACCGAAGTCCTCAATGAAGAACGCGAGGGCGAAGACGGCAGGATCTCGAAGGTACCGATCCTGCTCTACAGCAAGACGCTCCTGACCGGCGACCGGCTGAAAGAAGCCAGGGTCGGGATCGATCAGTACAACAAACCGGATGTGTCCATATCGTTCGACGGCGAGGGCGCCAAGATATTCGACCGCATCACCGCCGAGAACGTCGGGAAACAGCTCGCGATCGTTCTTGACGGTGTGGTACAGTCGGCGCCCAGAATCCAGGACCGGATCAGCGGCGGCAACGCCCAGATCACGGGCAACTTCACCCATGAAGAGGCGTCGAAGCTCGCGATCGTCCTGCGCGAGTCGCTCCCGGCCCCGGTGAGGATCATCCAGAACATCACCGTCGGCCCGTCGCTGGGCCAGGACTCCATCGACAAGGGTGTCCATGCGGCGCTCGTCGGCGGCCTCATCGTGATCATTTTCATGGTCATCTATTACCGGATGTCAGGAGCCATTGCCGACTATGCCATCGTGCTGAACCTTGTTCTGCTGCTGGGAGCGATGGCGCTCCTGAACGCTACACTCACCCTGCCGGGCATTGCCGGCATCATCCTCACCATCGGCATGGGCGTGGACTCGAACGTGCTGATGTTCGAACGCATCCGGGAGGAAGTCAGGGCGGGCAAACAGCCCCGGCCGGCGGTTGACTCTGGCTATGACAAGGCGTTCCTGACGATCCTTGACTCTCACGTGACGACGCTCATTACGGCTGCGGTCCTGTTTATGTTCGGCACCGGACCGATCAAGGGTTTCGCCGTTTCGCTCAGCCTCGGCATCATGATCAATCTGTATTCCGCGCTTATCGGCACCAAGGTGATTTTCGATATCATCAACGCGAAGTGGAAGCTGGAGAAACTGAGTATATAAAAATAGTCAGCCGCAAAGATCGCAGAGATCGTAGAGAAAAAAATCAAAATTCAAGATGTAAAAACTCCGCGACCTCTGCGTACTCCGCGGTAAAAAAGACTCTTAGGAATTTCCGGAGGGGACAATGTTTCAAATATTGCACAAGACCAATATCGATTTTATGGGATGGAAAAACATCTCATTTACCCTTTCCAGCCTGCTCATCATCCTCGGCATCGTGGGCCTGGTCCAGATCGGCCGGGGCAAAGCGAACCTCGGCATCGACTTTGTGGGCGGCACGACCGTCCAGCTCAGCTTTAAAGAGCCTGTAGCCATCGATAAGGCGCGCGCGACGCTCGAGAAGAGCGGGTTTCAAGGATCGACGATCCAGCAGGTAGGCGAAGGGGGGAATAAGATCCTGATCAGGCTCAGGGAGTCCGAGGGCACGTCGGACAAGGTCCAGGCCATGTTTAAACAGGAAATCCCGAACAACCCCTTTGAAGTGGAAAGCATCCAGGAAATCGGTCCAGTCATCGGTCAGGCGCTCCAGCGTCAAGCGCTGTGGGCTGTCACGATATCCGTCATCGCAATCATCATCTACATTGCTTTTCGGTTTCAGTTCAAGTTCGGCGTCGCCGCGGCCATCGCAACGGTGCACGATGTGCTCGCGGTGTTGGGGGTCTTCTACATCCTGCATAAGGAGATCAACCTTCTGATCGTCACGGCGCTGCTCACCCTAGCGGGCTACTCGCTCACCGACACGGTGGTTGTCTTCGACCGCATCCGCGAGAACCTGAAGCGCAACAAGAAGGACCCGCTGCCGAAGCTCGTGAACACCAGCATCAACGAGGTGCTTTCCCGGACGATCATCACCTCGCTCACGGTGGTCCTGGTGCTCGTCCCCCTCGTCCTCTATGGCGGCGACGTGCTGCACGACTTCTCGCTGGCGCTCCTTATGGGTGTGATTGTCGGCACCTACTCGTCGGTGTTCGTAGCGAGCCCCGTCCTCGTAGTGTGGCACGTCAAGTCGGGCGGGAGGCTGATAACGAAGTAGAATTATAATTTTGCAGCAGAGAAAAGCAAACACCATTTGAACGCAGTATACGCAGAAAAATCGACGAGAATCCATTGCGGAGTGTTATCGTAACCAGTTACGCTCGGTTTATCTGCAGCCAAATTTATTATCGTTACGGATGTCAAACAAACCGTTATCATCCATTAAAGTAGCCGGCGCCGAGGCACGGCCCTTATCGGATTCCGACCCGGTCCAGCTGTCCTGCGGCTCCGCAGGCTGCAGCTCCAATTGCTGCAAGGCAAGCGCTCCGATCGTCCTCAATCCTTACGAGATCGCAATGATCTGTAAAGAGAGCGGCATGAGCTATGAGGACCTTCTCGATATTGTCGAGACGGACCGCGCTCAAAGTTTTCCTCTCGTCATGCTTCCGCGTAACCCCGCCTGTCATTTCTGGACCGACACGGGATGCCGTATTTATAACGCACGGCCGCTCGCGTGCAGGCTGTTCCCGCTTGGCAGGCTGTACAACGGCGGACGTTCGTACCTCGTTCTGCCCGAGAGAAATATCTGTACGGGTCTTGCGCCGTTCCCGTCAAAAACAGTCGCCCAATATCTCCGGGACCAGGACACGTCGGTCTATATCGAAATGGCGGACCAATGGATCGAGTTCGTCAACGAGATCGAACTCCTTCCGCTTCAAGACAAACCCGTCACCTCCGTGGCCTTTCACATGCTCGTGTACAGTCCGGATACTCCGCCTGCCCCCGGCAATTCAGATTCGATCACATCGCCCGAAGCCCGCTTTTTGCTCCGCCTCTCGACAGCGAAAGAGCAGCTGCCGCGCTTTCTTCGAAACGTTTAGCCTTTATCACGCAGAGCAGGTAGGTGCGGCGTATCTCTTATGTCTATGTCTCACGCAAATCCATAATATTTTTTTT
>JBLMWN010000194.1:0-14692 GCA_050257255.1 Betaproteobacteria bacterium
GACGGCGAGCTTCAGGAAGGCCAGGTCTGGGAGGCGGCCATGACCGCGGCGCACTACAAACTCGACAACCTCTGCGCCCTCGTGGACAACAACGGTCTTCAGATCGATGGACCCGTGGCAAAAGTGATGGGCGTGGAGCCGATCACGGACAAGTGGCGCGCCTTCGGCTGGGAAGTCCTCGATATTGCCGGCCATGACCTTGCAGCTCTTGCCGCATCTCTGGATAAGGCGGAGACCGTAAAAGGAAAGCCGACCATGATTGTCTGCCGGACCGTCAAGGGCAAGGGTTCGAAGGTCTTCGAGGGAAAGGTGGAGTTCCACGGCACAACGCCATCGAAAGAAGAGCTCGAGATCGCAATGAAGGAGCTTTCGGAAGAGACGGTGTGTAAGTAACAAGTACGAAATTCGAATATCGAAATACGAAATAAACTCAAATTCAAATGACGAAAGTCAAAACGTTCAGGATTTAGAGCTCAGGTGTCGAATTTGCCGTAACTGAGGGAGGAAACGTGACAAAGGTAGCAACGAGAGATGCATACGGGGATGCGCTGGTAAGCCTCGGGAAAAAACGGAACGACGTGGTGGTGCTCGACGCGGACCTCTCGGGTTCGACGAAGACATCCAAATTCGCCAAGGTGTTCCCTGACCGGTTCTTCAACATCGGCATTGCCGAGCAGGACATGATGGGCACCGCCGCGGGATTCGCGATTGCGGGCAAGCTGCCCTTTGTAAGCACGTTTGCGGTCTTCGCTACGGGACGTGCATGGGAGCAGGTGCGCCAGTCCATCTGTTATCCGAACCTGAGTGTGAAGATCGTGGCGAGCCATGCCGGCATCACGGTTGGCGAAGACGGCGGCTCCCACCAGTCCGTTGAGGACATCGCCGTGATGCGGGTGATCCCGCACATGACGGTGATCGTCCCGGCCGACGGTCCCGAGACGCTGCAGGCCGTCGAGGCTGCGGCAGAGCATAAAGGGCCCTGTTATGTGCGCGTAGGGCGGAACAAGGTGCCGACGCTCTTCGGCGAGGACTACAAATTCAAGATCGGCAAGGCCCACGTGTTTCATGAAGGCAAGGACGCTGCGGTCATCGCAACGGGCATCATGGTTGCCGAGGCCCTCAAGGCGCACGACCTGCTCAAGGCAGAGGGGATCGACGCGGGTGTGATCAACATGTCCACGATCAAACCCATCGATGCCGACGTTGTGGTTGCCGCCGCAACGCGGTGCGGTGCGGTCGTCACCGCTGAAGAGCATTCGATCATCGGCGGCCTTGGCGGCGCCGTGGCGGAGGTGCTTGCCGAAGCGGCTCCTGTTCCGTTGGTGCGCGTCGGGATCAAGGACGCCTTTGGGACATCCGGAGATTGCGAAGGGCTCCTCAAACACTACGGCATCTCGGCGGAGAACATCGCCAATGCGGTGAAGGAAGTTATTAAGAAAAAGAACAAGAAGCTCTAAATCCGAATATCGAAATCCGAAACAAATTCAATGATCGAAATTCGAAAACGTTCGGGCCTTGGTTGCGTGTTCAGGATTTCGACATTCGCCTTTCGGATTTGTTTTTCATGATCCAACTCTACCGGGTGACCAAATACTATGAAGGCGTTCCCGCCCTTTACGACGTAAGCTTCATCGTGGACAAGGGGGAGTTCGTATTTGTCACCGGCCCCAGCGGCGCGGGCAAGACCACGCTCCTCAAGATCATTTTTTGCGCGGAACATGCTGACGAAGGTCAGATCATCATCCAGGGCATGAACACCTTCCGCTTGAAGTCATCGACTATCCCCTACCTCAGACGCAACATGGGATTCGTCTTCCAGGATTACAAGCTTCTCGCCCATAAAACCGTTTTCGAGAACATTGCTCTGGCGCTCAGGGTCGTTGGCGCTCCCTACGGAGAGATCGAGCGGCGCGCCTACGAGGTTCTCAAAAAAGTCGGGATGCAGGACAAGCGGCACCTCACGCCGCCCAAACTCTCGGGCGGTGAGCAGCAGAAGGTTGCCGTGGCTCGCTCGCTCGTCAACGAACCTCAAATGCTGCTTGCCGACGAGCCAACGGGCAATCTGGATCCCCGGAGCGCCCAGGAGGTATTCCGCCTGTTCAAAGACATCAATATGAAAGGAACGACGGTGCTCGTGGCCACCCACGACTGGGAAACCGTGAGGAAAATGCAGCGCCGGATCATCACCATGGAGCGGGGGAGGGTAACCGACGACGGCAAAAGGACCCCCCAGAAGTCGCCCCAGTCTTATGCGACGAAGCCGGGGATGACATCGCCGGACGAGGGAGAATCGTGAGAGGGTACGGCCTGTTCTATTTTCTGGCGGAGTCCCTCCGGGGACTCCGAGCCAACAGTGTGGTGAATCTCCTCGCCGTGGGCACGATCAGCATGGCCATGCTCATTGTCGGATTTTTCCTTATTGTGTTTTTCAATGTTCAGTCTGCCGTCAGCGTCATGGGAGACCGGCTCGAGATGTCGGTGTACCTGAAGGACGGCCTCACGCAGCATGAACAGGATTTTCTCCTGCACCGGCTCATGACGGAGCCGGGCGTAAAGAAGGTAGCGTTTCTATCCAAGGCAGAGGCGCTTACCCTGTTCAAGAAGGAGTTGAAGGGCCAGGAAACGCTTATCCAGGGCCTGGGAGAGAACCCGCTCCCGGACTCGTACGAACTGACTATCGACCGCCGCTATGCGGAGGCGGCCCGGCTTGAGGCCCTGGCCAAGAAATTCTCAGGCTACCCCGGAGTGGAGGACGTGACCTACGGGAAGCAGGGGGCCGAGGTGCTCTCGGGCCTGTACAAGCTGCTAAGCTATGGCGGTACGGCTCTGGCTATCCTGCTCGGCGTATCTGTTGTCTTTATCATTTCCAATTCGGTTCGTCTGGCGCTCTACTCGCGAGGGCAGGAAATTGAGCTTATGCAGTGGATCGGGGCCACCCGAGGCTTCATCCAGGGGCCCTTCCTGATCGAGGGGACACTGCTGGCCATGCTCGGTTCGGCTCTCGCGGTCGGCATCCTCGCGGCGCTCTACTATTTGCTGCCGCCGGAGATCATGCTCTTCCTGTCGCGGCCGAATGGGCTGGACTTTTTGCCTTCGTCGGTGGTAGCATATATGATTATCGGCGGCGGACTGCTCGGCCTGGCCGGAGGGCTGATCTCGGTGAGCAGGTTCCTGCAATAGCGGAGACGTGAAGGAATGACGAGAATCTCCCGCGCGTTCGTATTCACCGCATTACTGGCTCTCGCAAACGGCCTTGCCGGCACTCCAGGGTACGGCGAGGGCGGGTCCTCCGTCACCACGAAAGAGTTCGAGCGCATCAAACGCGCGATGCAGGAGAAAAAGAAGGAGATCCGGCGGGCCAACAGGAAGGAGCGGTCGGTCCTTGCTGATCTCGAGAAGATCGACCGGGACATCCAGGCAGGCAGCGCCGTACTGGCGGACCAGCAAAAGCAGCTCAAAGGCGCGGAGGCCGCTCTCCGGGGCATCGAGGAGAACAGCGTCCAGCTGAGCGGGGAGCTGGCGGGACTCAGAAAACTTTACAGCCAGCGACTCAGAGCGCTCTACAAAATGCGCCGCAGCGGTAGCATGGCCATCTACGCGGTTGACAGCCTGGGCAGTATGGCCAAGCATATCAAGTACCTGAGCGTGATCACCGACCGCGACCGCGTCATCATCGACGAATTCAGCAGAACTCTCCGCGGGCTTTCGGAACGGCAGGCTGAGATCGCCGAGAAAAAAGAGGACATTCTCGGTCGCAGACGGACAGTAGAAGCGAAGAAAGCGGAACTCGAAACAAAGAGGCAGAGAAAGTCTACGATCCTCGCCGGCGTGCGGCAGGAAAAGAGCCTGTACGAGCAAACCCTCCATGAGCTCGAGGAAGCATCGGTAAGCCTCTGGGCCATGATCAAGAGGGACGAGCGGGAGCGACGCCCTGCTCAAAAAGCAAACGTTCCGCCGAATCGTCGCGAGGCCACCGCTTCCGAGGGCAAGAGCAGGTTGCCCTGGCCTTTGGACGGCCCGGTGCTCACGCGGTTCGGCATGCAACGCCATCCGCAATTCGGAACCATGGTTTTCCGGCGGGGCATCGAGATCGAGGCGCGTGAAGGCGAAGCGGTGCGCGCCGTGGATAGCGGAGAGGTGGCCTACGCTGACTGGTATAAAGGGTTCGGAAAGCTCGTGATCCTTGACCACGGCAGCGGTTTCTACACGCTGTATGGGAACCTCTCGAGGCTCGATCTGGCCAAAGGAGAACGTGTTGCCAAAGGTCAGGTCATCGGTTTGGCGGGTGAGACGGGGAGCCTCAAGGGCTCCAAACTGTATTTTGAGATCCGGCGGAACGGGGAGGCCCAGGACCCGCTCCTCTGGCTGTCGAAGAGATAACACGATGCCGAGCGCCGTCCAATTGCTAAGCGAATCGAGGGGCATTTATTTTTTGCATTTTTCGCTCAGACATGTTATTTTTTATATGATTATATATAGTGATGCTCTGCTCATATTCTTCTTTCAGGAGAGTTACTATGCAGAACCAAGTGGAGGATGATGACATGATTCGTATCAACAAAAGGAAATTTTTAATAGCTGCGCTGGTGATCCTGCTGGCGGGAATCCTGATTGGTCAGCAGATGGTTCAGGCCAAGCCAGACACCTATGAAGAGCTCAAGACATTCACGCAGGCCCTTGAGCTGGTGCAGCGCAACTATGTCGAGAAGCCGGACGCGAAAGAACTCGTCGAGGGCTCCATCCGGGGGATGATTCAGAGCCTTGATCCGCACTCGTCGTACATGACCGATCGGCAGTTCAAAGAGATGAACATGGATATAAAGGGCGAGTTCACGGGCGTCGGCATTCAAATCGGGGTCAAGAACCAGCAGCTTACGATCATTGCCCCGATCGAAGACACCCCCGGCTTCCGGGCCGGTCTTGCCGCAGGCGACAAGATCATGAAGATCAACGACGAATGGACCAAGGATATGTCGATCGAGCAGGCGGTGGACAAGATGCGCGGCCCCCGTGGAACGCCCGTACGGCTCCTGATCTTCCGCGAAGGGTGGGACAAGCCCAAGGAGTTCAAGATCGTCCGCGACGTTATCAAGGTCGTAAGCGTCAAGTCCAAGATGCTTGGCGATTCGATCGGCTACGTGAAGATCATTCAGTTCCAGGGACAGACCGCGGACGAACTGGAAAAGGCAATGAAGGGTCTCGAGGCGAAGGGCATGAAGAAACTGATCCTCGACCTTCGGAACGATCCGGGCGGGCTCCTTGACGCGTCGGTAGACGTGAGCAGCAAGTTCCTGCCTAAAGACAGCCTTGTTGTGTATCTCCAGGGCAGGCAGAAGGCCGACCGGAAGGATTTCCTGACAACCAGCACGGAAACGCCGCGGGACTATCCCATCGTTGTGTTGGTGAACACGGGAAGCGCTTCTGCATCGGAGATCGTTGCGGGAGCGCTCCAGGACTCAAAGCGCGCCATCATCGTAGGGACGCAGACGTTCGGCAAGGGATCGGTCCAGACCGTGTTCCCCCTCGCGGACGGAGGCGGGATCCGGCTTACGACGGCCAAGTACTATACGCCGAGCGGCCGTTCGATCCAGAACGTGGGCATAACGCCGGACATCGAAGTGAAACTGCCGACAGTGAAGGATCCGAAGGAAGGAGAGTCGGTGCACATGGTTGTTCGCGAGAAAGACCTTGAGCGGCACCTGAAAAATGAGACGGTGAAGGAAGAAAAGAAAAAAGAGAAGCCCTCTGCGGAGGAAGATTTCACCATGGAGGTCATGCCGAAGGACGAAAAAGATGACGTTCAGATCCAGAAGGCAATAGAAATCCTGAAACCGGCCGTTCTTGCAGCGGATGTGTTCAAGGGTGTGCCTGCTGCTGTGAAGAACGAGAAAAAGGAAAAATCAAAATAGAGCTGTTTGAAAAAATCTCGACGATTCCAGCAGAAGAAAAGTTAGAATCATAATAAAAGCAGGATATTATATCCTGCTTTTATTTTTTTATAAAAAAATCAGATAACGTTAGATTTTTGGAAAAAATTGTAAATTTCTGGTATAAATAGCTAAAAATAGCCTTAAATAAGGTTTGCTTTTTTCGTGACCGGGAAATATATTAGCACTCGCCTCAAACGAGTGCTAATAGTCTGATATAATAATATTACTGCTTCAAAGAAAGGAGTTGAATGTATGAGCGTCAAGTTTAAACCATTGAAGGACAGGGTGTTCGTGAGCTACACGGCGGAATTGGAGAAGACGGCAGGCGGTCTTTATATTCCTGATACTGCCAAGGAAAAACCCCAGAGTGGAAAAGTTGAGGCGGTGGGTGATGATGTGAAGTCACTGAAAGTGGGAGACAAGGTTCTCTTCGACCGCTACTCAGGGTCCAAGATCAACATCGAAAATGTGGAGTATTTAATCGTGAAAGAGGAAGACGTGCTGGGAATTTTGAGCTAGGTTCCTCATGAACTCCCGCTTCTGCAGACTGTAATCAACGATACCAAAGAATTCCCGAGGAGGAAAATTACATGGCAAAACAACTTATGTTCAATCAGGATGCCAGAGCGAGCATTCTGAAGGGTGTTAACATCCTGACGGATGCGGTAAAGGCAACGTTGGGTCCCAAAGGCCGCAACGTGATGATCGACAAGAAATTCGGCGCGCCGACCATCACCAAGGACGGCGTGACCGTGGCGAAGGAAATCGAGCTCAAGGACCACTATGAGAACATGGGCGCACAGCTCGTGCGCGAAGTGGCCTCCAAGACCTCGGATGTGGCGGGCGACGGCACGACCACGGCGACGGTGCTGGCCCAGGCCATCTACCGCGAAGGCATGAAGAACGTCACCGCGGGCGCCAACCCCATGGACGTGAAGCGCGGCATCGAGAAGGCCGTGGAATCCGTCATCGCGAACCTCAAGAAGATGTCCAAGTCGGTCGTGGACAAGAAGGAGATCGCCCAGGTCGGCAGCATCTCCGCGAACAGCGATGAGACCATCGGCAATCTCATCGCCGAGGCCGTGGACAAAGTGGGCAAGGACGGCGTGATCACCGTCGAAGAAGCGAAGGGGATGACTACGGGCCTCGATGTCGTCGAAGGCATGCAGTTTGACCGCGGCTACATCTCCCCGTACTTCGTGACCAACGCCGAGAAGATGGAGGCCGTTCTCGAGAACGCGTACATCCTGCTTTCCGAGAAAAAAATTTCGAGCATGAAGGACCTGCTTCCGATCCTTGAGCAGACCGCCAAGATGGGTGCGCCCATGTTGATCATCGCCGAGGACGTCGAGGGCGAGGCCCTGGCGACCCTGGTGGTGAACAAGCTGCGCGGGACCCTGCAGGTCTGCGCGGTGAAGGCGCCGGGCTTCGGCGACCGCCGGAAGGCCATGCTCGAAGACATCGCGATCCTCACCGGCGGCCAGGTGATCTCCGAGGACATCGGCCTCAAGCTCGAGAACGTGAAGATCAACGACCTCGGCCGGGCGAAGAAGATCACCGTGGACAAGGACAACACCACCATCGTCGAGGGCGCAGGCAAGACCGATCAGATCCAGGGCCGCGTGAAGCAGATCAAGGCACAGGTCGCCGAGACGACATCCGATTATGACCGCGAGAAACTCCAGGAGCGGCTGGCCAAGATCGTGGGCGGCGTCGCCGTGATCAATGTGGGCGCCGCAACCGAGACCGAGATGAAGGAGAAGAAGGCCCGCGTCGAAGACGCGCTCCATGCGACCCGCGCGGCCATGGAAGAAGGCATCGTGGCGGGCGGCGGCGTGGCGCTCCTGCGCTGCATACCGGTCCTCGACAAGATGAAACTTTCCGGCGACGAGGCCATCGGCGTGAACATCGTGAAGAAGGCGCTTGAGGAGCCGATCAGGCAGATCGTGGCGAACGCGGGGCTGGAGGCGTCCGTGATCGTGGACAAGGTGAAGTCGGCCTCGAACGCGAACGAAGGGTTCGACGCTCAGAAGGAAGAGTACGTGGACATGCTCAAGGCCGGCATCATCGACCCGACCAAGGTGACGCGCTCCGCGCTCCAGAACGCCTCCTCCGTGGCCAGCCTCATGCTCACCACCGAGGTGATGATCACCGAGCTGCCCGAGGAAAAGCCCGAGATGGGTATGCCCGGCGGCATGCCCGGCGGCATGGGCGGCATGGGCGGAATGTACTAAGAGACATGAAGATGTTTCCTTTCACGAGGAACTGACACACAAAGGCCGGAGAGAAAACCTCTCCGGCTTTTTTGTTTCAGAGGAGTCGAAAACGCCTTGTTTCTGATATAATAGGTGAAAAATGCCAGCGGAGCATGAAAACCGAAGTTCGGACATATGTATGGATCATGGTGCTTTTTGCCCTTGCGTTTCTTCGCGCGCCATCCGAACCTGCCCCCCGAAATAGTAACCGATCTCGTGCATAACAGTGTCCCGGACGATCTCTTCTTCAAGAATAGACCCCTAATAATACCCTCTTGTAAGCGCACTTGCCCCAGGGCGTTATCAATATCTCATTTGCCTTTGATACATGGAATTCTTGCTATAATTTAAGTGCCGGTTGAATTAGAGAAAAAGTTTTAGCGGAGCTCCTCCTGCAGGAGCCGGGGGATTGCAGGTCGCGGGATCATAAGCCAACATGGCAAACTCATTTAAAAGTTTCTTTAAACTATCGACCCTTGTATTCCTTATTCTGGGGCTTTCAGGCTGCGCTGGGGTCGGTCTGACCGTCCCCGCAGCAGCAGTAAGCGGCGGCGCGGCCGGCGTTAACTATTCAGTCACGAACAACGCCTACAAAACCATCAGCTACCCTATTGCTGATGTCGAGACTGCTCTCAATAAGGCACTTAAAAAGATGGACATAAAAGAGACGGAGCTCAAGAGAGAGGAGGATAAAGTCAGCATTTCGGCGGTCACGGATAAGCTTGAAATATCCATTGACCTTGAGAAGGTAACGCCGACCGTGACGAAAATCGAGGTTAGCGCTAAAAAAGAAGTCATCTTAAAGGACAAATCCACGGCAACAGAGATCATAGTGCAGACCGAAAAGAACCTTGAAGTGAAGAAGTGAGGACGTTCGCGTATTTAGAACGCTCACGCAAAAGGATCTTGGGGCTCGGGTTTTTTCTTTTAGCATTCTCGGAAATCATGAGGGAGGATGGATACCTGTTCACCGGCCGGTCTACCATCTGAGTTTCCCTGAGGTCTCTATGAAAGCCGGGAACTGTGGTCCATGCGGTCTTTATTGCTGCGCGTGCAGAGCAACAGACTGTGATGGTTGTCTCAGCGATAAGGTCGATGATTGGGTAAAACAATGCAAATTCAGAACGTGCGCAAGGGAAAAACATCTCGATTTCTGCTGTCACTGCGTCGATTACCCCTGCAAAGAGCTTGAGACTTTCATGTCCGATAAGTGGCCGCATCATTGGACGATGCGGCCGAACCTCGCGTACATCAAAGACCATGGTGTTGAGAAGCGGCTGCAAGCGCAGAAACGTGCCTGGTCATGTGGCTCCTGCGGTGCAAGGATATTCTGGTATCAAAAAACATGCAGTTGTGGTGCGCCATTGGATGCATGGGAACTTCCGGCACAGGCATCGTGAAGAGCCTTGCACCCATTGCGCACCTTGAACGATCGGGGCCGGAGAGAAAACTTCTCCGGCCTTTCTTGTTTCAGGGGCGTTCAGGGGAGTTCTGTTCGTCTTTCACTCATGCCCAATTCGCCTGCGCCCCGGTCGTATTCTGGACGAGAATGACGATGAGAAGTACCAACAGCAAAATAATGATAAGCGTGTTGCTATCGATACTATGACTGCCGGCCTGGAGCGCTGAGATGTTCGCTGCAAGCTGGTGGACCTGATCGTCTGACAGCCTGTTTATTTTCTCCAGCGCTTCCTTGGGGGACAGGCCGTAATCCACCAGGCGCTGCCCGAGTGTTTTGGATTCAAGCGTCCTCTGTATCACGCCCAGATCAGTCGAACGTCCGGAGCTCTGATCTGCCTGGTTTTGAGGGGTGGTAGGAATGAACATGGCCTCGGCAGGGCTCGCGAATGCGGTAACAGCGATCAGCGCAGAGCCAAGATAAATCGAGAGCACTTTGGACCACCATACAGGTAAGATGCGTTTCATGGGTGTTTCCTCCTCTCTGTCTGATACCATAATTATAACATCACCGCCGGGTACTGATCGTTCTCAGGCGACCATGTCGCCTGATGGTCGATCTCGTTTCGGATGAGCAGCATGAACTCTTTCATAGGCCGCCTCCTTCCTGATTTAAGTGTAGCACGTCTGCCCGGAAGTCGTGAGGGGCGCAGTTGCACCCGTTGCGCATGCTTGAACGATCATGACCGGAGAGAAAACCTCTCCGCGCTTTTTGTCTCGGTGCTGCCTGGACAAGCCAGAACCAAAAGAGGTCTCTCGCGGAGCACGCGGAGTACGCAGAGCTAAATCAAAATCTTGTCTCGGTTTTACCCCGGAATATGCTTGAGTCTTTCTCCGCGACCCTAGCGTCTCTGCGAGAGATTATCTTTCCGTTATCTATCCCTGTACTTCCCGGTTGCCTTCCGCGCAGAAACCCGGTACCATGTTGTATGACCCGGTTCAAGACCCCCCTCGAAATCTATGCGATCCTCCCTAAGACAAACTGCGGCGATTGCGGCATAGCGACCTGCCTCGCCTTCGCAGCGGCGGTCCTCAAAGAGGAAAAGCGGCCATCTGACTGCCCGCGCCTGGATCAGGCAGCGCATGCCCTGCTTGGAGGCGCGATCAGCAGGCAGGTCAATATCGAAAGCATCAGGGATGAACAACTGAAGGAGCTTAAAGAGAAGATCGCGAAACGAGACATTGTTTCCCGGGCAAGGCTGCTCGGTGCCACCAGCAACAGGGGTCGCCTTACGATCAGGTGTCTCGGCAAGGACTTCGAGGTCGACGGGAAGGGCGCTGTCGCGTCGCAATGCCACACCCACGCGTGGTTCACCCTGCCCCTGCTCGATTATATCCTGAACTGCGAGGGAGCGGAGCCCTCCGGCAGGTGGGTGCCCTTCCGCGAACTCCCGCGGGGGAAGACCTGGAACCCGCTCTTCGAACAGCGGTGCGAGAAACCGCTGAAGCGGATCGCCGACAGCCACAGTGATCTGTTCGAGGCCCTCGTGAGCATGTTCAGCGGGACCTCCGCCGCCCGCGCTTTCAACTCCGACATCGCCGTGGTTCTCTTTCCTTTGCCGCGGGTGCCGATGCTGGTCTGTTACTGGAGACCGGAGGACGGCATGGAGTCGCAGCTTCACCTCTTCTTCGACGATACTGCGGAACGGAACCTTCCCGTGGAATCACTTTTCACCATGGCGACCGGGATTGTGCGCATGCTCGAACGGATCATGTACAGGCACACGGACGGCAACAGCGAGCTGTCCTGACGACGGGACATGGAGAAGGAGAATTACTCACGCATGGAGTCTTTTGATCTCCTGCCGGGCCAGACATTTCTCCTCTTCGCAGTGAAACGAACGCTGATCACGCGAGGTTTGCTGCTCACACCCAAATATCCGAACTGCTCGCGGTCAGGCCCAGCCTTTAAGCACTCTCCGTCGCGGGAGCGTGCTCTCACGCAGCGCGAGCCAGGGGGGCCTTCCATTCGCTGCTGATCTCTTTTACAAAGTCCTCGAACCTGCGCGGTGGGTGGCCGAGAAGTTTCCGCATCTCATTGAGGTCTGCCTTGCTGGCGACCGCGCCGTGGTCCTGGTAGAACTTATACATTACGCGGTAATCGCGGACCCACCAGTCGGGCTTGACTGCCTTCATCCGTGACTCCCATGCATCGAGGTCGTTGCCGACGTACCTGACGTCCCTGCCCACATATTTGCTGTAAATCCTGGCCACGTCGTTGCCGGTCAGCGTGTCCGGGCCGTGCAGTGAGTAGATCCGCCCCTCGAACCCGGTCTTCGTCAGCGCATTCGCGGCGTAGTCGGCGATATCGCGCACGTCCACACGGTTCAACCCGATTTTACCGAGGGGAGTCGGATACAAGCCGTACTTCATGATCGTATCCTTCACGGACTGGTCGTTCTGGAAGAAATTGTTCGGCCTGAGGATCGTATAGGCGATCCCGGACTCCCTGACGGCGTTCTCGATCGGAATTTTGCTGGCAAAGTGCGGTATCACATCAGACCCTTCCGGCATGATGACCGACATGTACACGATCTTTTTCACGCCGGCGGATTTTGCCGCGGCAACAGCCGCAAGACCCTGTTTGGTCTCGTCGAGGCCCACCGGTACAAGCAAGAAAACGGCGTCCACGCCGCTGAAGGCCCCGGGAAGCGTTTCTGGTTTGTCGAGGTCCGCGATATAACCCTCGATTCCCGAAGACAGTCTTTTCGCCTTATCAGTTGACCGCGTCAAGCAGCGGATGCTCACATCCTCTTTCACCAGGGCTTTTGCAATATGGCTGCCGACCGTGCCTGTGCATCCTATGACGAGTACTTTCATGATAATCTCCTTCCCTCTGCCTGATCTTTCAATCCCGCCGGCTGATCCGGCGAGCGGAGAGAGCAGCGATTCTGCGTGAATGTCTCAACAAAATATTAACCACCGCATGTCCGTCGTGTCAAACTGGCGATCCAAATCTCTTCGGAGTCTTCGTGAGCGATGCAGTCGCAGAACACACTCTGTTGATGTCTTTGCATTTCACGGGCTTCGTCTTCATATCGGAGCCCTACCTATGCCGCTTTTCCCTGCTGCCTTTCTTCGGGTACAAAGGCCTTGTCCAGCACATCGAGCACCAGGGGCCATGCCTCTGCGTGAATGTCCCGAGATTCTTCGTCCGGGAAGCCCGCATGGGTTAAACGCAGATGGGTCCCGGTTCCCCTGGATTCAAGCTCGATGGTCACGACGGTCTCAGCGCCCCGGGTCCCGGACGGGCCGGTGATCCAGGTGAGCTCAATCAATCTGTCCTTTTCGAGCCCGAGGAACCTGCCGTAGTGTGGCTGGCGCGTGCTCTCATGCAGGGTCTCGAAGAAGAAAGGCTCGTTCACGAGGGGCCGCATCAGTACGCTTCCGCGCAGCGCGAACCACTGGTCGAGCCGCTCTGTCCACGCAGGGTACAGCACGGATGGAGGAGCTGCCATGTCGCGCTCAACGGTCACTTGCCAGGGCCTTGCCGAAAGATCGGGCCTTGTGACATCGATATAGCTTCTCATACTTCCTCCTTATTGATCCTAATATTCCTATTTCAAGTATACATATTCTAGACAATATCAAAGATCAAAGATTTGGTTCTAGCCGCGTCTCTGCGTACGACGGTTTTCTTTTCTTTATATTTTGTCACTTTTCTTGCGTGCTCAAGAAAGGTGACCCATTCCCTGCGACTTGAGATCCCCGGCTTTGTCGGAGAACTGGGTTAGTCGCGGGAGGTCGTTTTATCAAGCGCCTCCGGCCCCTGCTGGAGGAGCTCCTCGAAGAGGATACCGTTAACGGACGACGTGATCTTCGCTCAGATCAGGTATCCTCCGACCAGGATGAACCCCAACGTCTGGATTGAGGGCTCGTTCTCTAACGGGCTTTACTTATCCTTCCTGTCTTGGTTTTTTCCCCATTGAGTCTAGCGTCGATAAGCTCCCGAAAGCGCAGTGCCATTTCAGGCCCTTTGGCCTCGTCCTCGTGTTTAAAGAAAACGAAGGCCCTCTCCCATTTCTGCGAAAGGATCCTTTCCACCCATTCTGACAGCCCGACATCCGAATAATCGGAACGGCGCAGGCGCAGGTACCCCCGGGTTGCCGTACTGATGATCTCCTTCACCGGGTTCTCATCAGTGTCCTCGATGCACCAGCTGCATCCCTTTTTACGAAGGAGATCCGGAATGCCTTCCTCGAGCCAGGTTGGGCTGCGGAAATCGAAGGCGCAGGCGACGTTGGCGGGAACCAGAGGGAGAAAATCTTCCAGCGCCTGGCGGTCAGCACGAAAACTCTTCGGGAATTGAAATAGAATCGGCCCCAGTTTCCTGTCCAGGACAGTTAGCGACCGGAAAAGATACTCCGTCTGCTCGAACACATTTCGGAGCTGTCTTATATGCGTTATGACCTGGGGTGCCTTGAGGGCGAAAACAAAATCATCGGGGACCTGCTCCGCCCAGGACAAGAGCACGTTCTCTTTGGGCATGTGATAAAAGGTATTATTGATCTCTACCGTGTTGAGGCGTGTTGAATAGAAGCGAAGCATATCCTTGGCTGAGATCTTTTCAGGATAGAATTTTCCTTTCCACTCCTTATGGGCAAATCCGCTTGTACCGACATAAATACTCATCATGGTACGTTCCTCCATCAATCACTCTTTGATTCCTCTATTGCCATTCGGCCTTTTCCCGCTGCACCTCGCGGGCGGCTTTGTCCTCGCGCATCCGCAGGAACACGGGCTGCCGCATGATGTTTTCTTCAGTCCAGCCGGATAAACTGACCTCGCAGACCAACTCCGGCTTTACCCACGTGACAGGGGCATTGGTCTCCGGCTCCACGCTAAAGGGGCATTCTTTCTGGATCAGGGGTTCCAGTTGCTCTCGGATATCCCGTAGATCTTTCTCCGCGAATCCTCCTCCCGAATGACCGATGTAGATCAACTTGTCGCCTTCGAATACGCCCAGGACAAGGCTGCCGAAATATTTTCTGCCGCCTCCCGGTTCCGTGAATCCCGCGATCACTGCCTCCTGCGTGAGCAGCGTCTTCA
>JBLMWN010000195.1:0-3183 GCA_050257255.1 Betaproteobacteria bacterium
GCGGGTGACCCTCGATCCGCTCCGGATCGCGGGCTACGGCCTTTCTCCGCTCCAGATCGCCGGCGCGATCAACGTATCGAACGCAAACCTCATCTCCGGGGACCTCGAACAGGGCAGCAGAAAACTCACCCTCGAGACCGGTGGGTTCTTTGAAAGGGCCGGTGACGTGAAAAACGCCGTTGTGGGCGTTGCGAACAACAAGCCTGTCTACCTCGGCGACGTGGCCGACGTGACCGATGGCTTCGAAGAGACCGTCAAGCTGACGCGAATCGCTTTTACCGGAAGCCGCGAAGGCCACGCCGCCGTAGAAAGCGCACCGGGGAGCGGCGGAGCCGTTGAACTGCCGGCGGTTACCGTCGCGTTGGCGAAAAGACAGAAACTGAATGCCGTGAAGATCTCTGAACAGGTCCTGAAGAAAGTCGATGAACTGAAAAAGACCCGGAGTCCATCGGGGATCACCGTGACGGTCACCCGGAACGACGGCAAGACGGCGAATGACGCGGTGAACGAACTTGTCTTCCACCTCGTAGTGTCGATCGTCGTCGTGATCGTCCTGCTCTTGATTACGCTCGGGTGGCGTGAGGCGGCGATTGTGGCGCTCGCCATCCCGCTCACGCTCTTCATCACCCTTGCCGTAGGCATGCTGGCGGGACAGACCATCAACCGGATCACGCTCTTTGCCCTGATCCTGTCGTTGGGATTGCTCGTCGATGACGCCATCGTGGTGGTCGAAAACATTCACCGGCACTATAAGCTGCAGCAGCATTCACGGCTCCAGGGCGCAATCCTCGCGGTGAACGAGATCGGCATGCCGACGATACTGGCAACCTTTACCGTGGTCCTGGCCTTCATTCCCATGGCCTTTGTGACCGGAATGATGGGGCCCTACATGATGCCCATCCCCTTCAACGTGCCGGTTGCCATGATCACCTCCCTCCTCGTTGCCTTTGTCGTGACGCCGTGGGCGAGCTATCGTTTGATGAAGGCAGATCATCATGGAACGCCGCCATCCCTCGAGGAAACCAGGATCTACCGGATCTATAAGAAGATCCTGGCGCCGCTTCTGTTGAACCCCGGCAGGCGGAAGCTGGTCCTCGGCATCATTTTGGCGGTCTTTGTCGTCACCATGAGCTTCCCCGTTTTTCAGTGGGTGAAGTTCCGCATGCTGCCCAAGGCGAACAAGAACACCTTCCTGGTGACCATCGACATGCCTCCGGGCACCCTGATCGAGAACACGGACCGCGTGGCCCGGGCAGTGGGCGACTATCTTCGTCATCTCCCGCAGGTGAAGGACTATGAGACCTTCGTGGGAACGGGCTCGGTCATGGACTTTAACGGTCTCTTGCGCGGCGGCGCATTCCGCGAGGCGAGTCACTTCGCCGACGTCCGCGTCAACCTGGTCGACAAGGAAGACCGGTCCGTCTCGAGCGAGAAGCTTGTGCTCAAGATCCGACCTGATATCTCAAAGCTTGCTCAGGAATACGGCGCAAGCATCAAGCTAGTCGAGGACCCTCCGGGACCCCCGGTCCGTGCCACTGTGGTGGCTGAGATCTACGGCCCGGACTACAACAAACAGCGCGCGATCGCCCAGGACATCAAAGAGCTCTTCGCGAAAACGGACCAGGTGGTGGACATCGATGACAGCGTGAAAGAGAAGCAGGATAAGTATCGGCTCCTCGTGGACAAGGAAAAAGCGGCCCTCACCGGCGTCTCGACCGAACAGATCGTCCAGACCCTGCGGCTTTCGGTTGCGGGCATGGCCGTCTCGACGCTGCACCGGCCCGAGTCAAAGACTCCCGTAGCGATCATGCTGCGCCTGCCGAAAGGCGACCGGACCGGCCTGGCCGACATGGACAAGGTCTATTTGACCAGTCCTCAGGGCAGCCAGGTGCCGCTCTCATCGCTCATCGACGTCGTGCCTGCGGAGATGGACAAAGCGATTTACCACAAAAATCTCGAGCCGGTTACCTATGTGTATGGCGAGATGGGGAACCGGAGCCAGGTCTATGCTGTCCTCAACATGATGCAGTATCTCTGGAAACACCCGCTTCCTGAGGGATATTCGATTAAGTGGGACGGAGAAATGAAACTGACTCTCGATGTGTTCCGCGACCTCGGGGCAGCAATGGGGGTCGCATTGATCGCGATCTATCTCCTGCTCGTGGGCCGGTTCCGCTCATTCACGCTCCCGGTGATCATCATGGCGTCGATCCCGCTCTCGATGATCGGCATCATGCCCGGCTTTGCCATGACCGGCGTGTACTTCAGCGCGACGTCGATGATCGGCGTGATCGCCTTGGCGGGAATCGTGGTGAGGAACTCGATCGTGCTGCTGGAATTCATCCTGGACAAGAAACAGGAAGGCATGCCGCTTGAGCAGGCGTTGATCGAAGCCGGCGCCATCCGGACACGGCCCATCATATTGACCGCAGCGGCTGCGATCCTCGGCTCCGCCGTGATCGTGACTGATCCGGTCTGGTCGGGCCTGGCTCTGGCGCTCATTTTCGGGATGCTGGCGTCCACGGCTCTTACGCTGATCGTGATCCCGGTGTTCTACTACATCGTGGAGAAAAAACACTGGGAAGCGGCATAATATCGCAACGGAGGTTCACATGTCAAAGTCAGCTGTCACCGTACAATGCAAGGACTGGATCAGCACGGTAACCATCGATAATCCTCCGGATAACTATCTGGACAAGGACATTCTGGCGAAGTTGAACCTGACGGTGAGTGAAATGCTTTCTCCCAAGGGTGAGCTTCGCGTCGTCCTGCTCAATGCGCGGGGGAAAAATTTCTCGGCGGGGCTCGATTACCCGCAGTTCGCAAAGATGTCGAAGGAGGAGGCGGGACATTTTGCCGACGTGGGCTATCATCTCCTGCGAAACCTGGAAAACCTCCCGATCCCGGTGGTCGCCGCGGTCAAGGGCGAGACAACGGGCGCGGGCCTGGGCCTCGTGCTCGCCGCCGACATTCGTATCGCATCATCGGACGCGGTCTTTTCATTCCCCGAAGCGCAATTCGGCGTGCCGCCGATCTTCGGGTCGTCACAGCGGCTGTACAAAACCGTGGGCGTGGGCCGCGCCAAGGAACTGCTCTTCACCGGCAGGGCCGTTGACGCGGAAGAGGCGCTCCGGATCGGGCTGGTAAACAAGGTCGTTCCGCCAGATATGCTCGACGAGGAAT
>JBLMWN010000196.1:0-12323 GCA_050257255.1 Betaproteobacteria bacterium
GAATTATCCAGAAAGATATCTCTTCCCTCAGCGGTCCTGATCAGGTATTCTTTTGTACCTAAAATCTCTTTAATGAGAGGATAAGAGAGCGCATGCTTCAAAATGAGCGCAAGATCGCTGACGGTGGTGTACTGGGTTCCCTTCGGGAGGCCGGACGCGTTCGCGAAGAGCGTATTATTCGCCCCGATCTCTTTCGCTTTCCGGTTCATCAGAGTTACAAAATCCTGCTCTGAACCGGCTGTCGCTTCGGCAAGGGCTACGGCTGCGGAATTTATGGATTTCATGAGGGCGAGGTGAAGGAGATCGGAGGCAGTCATCTCCTCCTCGGGATATATTTTCGGCTGAATGGATCGAACCATGCCGGCATTCCTGCTTATCTTTACTTTTGTCGCGGGGTCCAGATTGTCGAGGACCACCATGGCAGTAATGAGCTTGACTGTGCTTGCAGGGGCGAGTTTTGCATTTGGGAACTTTGCATAGAGAACTGTTCCGGAATCGTCCATGACGATTGCGGCCTTGGCAGGGATCGCTCTCTGGGATAAAGCCGTCGCCGGCGTAACCCCGATAAAGAAAATCATTGCGATAGTAACAATGAGATATACGCGTTTCAACCCGGCCTCCAATTTGTATGTAGTATATTGCGGTGATTATATCAGAAAGTCGGGCAAAGATAAAGTCCAATTTGAAAATTTGAAAATTGTCATCCTCTGGCACCTGCCCGGGAACTACCCAGGATCAAAGAACCACAGGGGCTTTCTCCCCGGGATTCTCCATTGCTGCGTCAGCATAACAGGACGCTGAAAAACTCATGGACTGTCATTGCGAACGTTTTTTGCAACGAAGCAATCCTGAATGGCAGTGATTTTTCTACACCAGATTACTTCGCTTCGCCCGCAAAGACTGGCCGGAAGGATTTTTTCTGAAGCAGTAAGGCTATTTCCTTTTTGATTTTTTTGGCGATGATCAGGTTACGGGCAACGGGAGCGTTTCGGGAGAATGCTGCTGATATCTCTATGCTCATATGTTTCTCTTCTCCATCGGTAGGGCATGTCGATGATCGTGCCCGGCTCATGAATCGTGTACAGCGCACGCAAGGCTTCTGCCAGCACTACCCTCTGCTGGGCGATGTTAAACGGCTCCCCGAAGGGATGGCCGAAAGGCCATCTCAGAAATATGGTCCTCGGCGGCTTCACCTTCTCCGAATATTCCCGGACGATCGATACCCCGATTGTAGGGATTCCCTCCTCCTCTATTTCCCGCTGTATCAATCCCACGGATTGGTTGCAGATACCTCATCCGGGCGTCAGCAAAACGATATCGACGTTGTCCTGCTTCAGCCTCCTCGCAATCTCGGGTGCGTTCCTATTGATGAGCGTAGGGATATGTCTGCCGATGATATGCCCCATGAAACCGTAATGGAGGTCAGCCACCTGACCGATGAGCCCTTCCCGTTCGAACTCCTTCAGCCTTTCAATGGGGAAAACGATGTTGATGTCTTTGTCGGCGTCTGCATGATCGTAATAGTCGTGCGTGATCATCAGACTCGAGAGCGGCCTTGTGAGGTCGATGACCCTGTATGACGGATCGCCCTCGCGGTCTATCATGTTAAAGGGTTCCTGATCTTTATGGTGAATGCCCGCCGTCGTCACGACCGCTATCCTGGATTTATCGAGGGCTTTTATCGCCGGCGTCCAGGGAATGTCAAGGGATTTCCACGGCTCATAGGAGGCGGTAAATCTCTTTGCGAGCGAGGGGAACCTGGTAATTATTTTCGCGATCAACCTGTTTTTTAATCTGTCGAGGGACATGTGCCGTCAAACCGGTCATGAAGTTTCTGCAATACGAGAAGAAGATTTGGTACATTCGTAAAAGATTAAAAAAGTCTCTGCCATCAAACGATTCAGATCGAGTATGATCAAAGGCAACGCTTTTACTCCTTTATCCCGTATTTCTTTATCTTTTCATAGAGCGTGGAATAGGCGATCCCAAGGATTTTCGCCGCCTCGGTCTTGTTTCCCGAGACGGACTTGAGCGTTGCATGGATTGCGGCTTTTTCGATTTCTTCGAGGGTCTTGCCGCTCAGGCCTTCAAGGGTGGTTGTTTTCTTCCCTTGGGACAGGAACAGGTCCTTTGCTTCGATCTGCTTGCCGTCACTCAGCGCCGCGGCCCGTTCAAGTACGTTCCTGAGTTCCCGCACGTTTCCAGGCCAGGAATATGCAGCGAGCGCTGCCGCGGCTTCCGAAGAAAGACCCCTGAGCTTCTTGTCCACTCCCGCGGATATGCCGGTAAGAAGATGCTTCGCGATCAGCTCGATATCTTCTTTGCGTTTCCGGAGCGGTGGGAGAAAGACACTGACCGCCGAGAGCCGGTAAAAAAGATCTTCCCGGAAGCGGCCTGCTTTGACCTCTTTTTCGAGTTCCCGGTTCGTGGCTGCGACAACGCGCACATTCACTTCTGAGGACTGCTCGGCGCCCACGCGCTTAACCTCGTGCTGGTCAAGCGCACGCAGGAGCTTGGGCTGGAGAGAGGGCGTCAATTCGCCGACCTCGTCCAGGAACAACGTGCCGTTGTCGGCAAGCTCGAACGCTCCCTGGCGGGACTTGACCGCGTCGGTAAATGCCCCTTTTTCATGACCGAAGAGCTCGCTTTCGATCAGGTTCGGGGCAACGGCGCCGCAGTCAAAGACAATAAATGGACCCGACGCCCTGCGGCTGTGGCTGTGGATGGCCCGCGCGGCGAGTTCTTTGCCCGTGCCCGTTTCGCCATGGATGAGCATGGTGATGTCGGTGGGCGACACGCGTTCCAGGATGCCGAAGACTTCCCGCATGGGTGCGGAGGCGCCGATGAGATCGCCGAAGTTGTCTGAGGAACTGCGCAGGATTTCGATGCGTTCTTCCAGGGGCGAAAAGGTCATTTCCGTCTGTCCCAGACGGATGAGGGATCCCGGCGTGAGATATCCTTCGCGGACGCGCACGCCGTCCAGGAACGTTCCGTTCGTGCTGCCCTGATCGCGCAGAACGTAGCCGCTCGATGTTTCCTCGACACTGGCGTGCCTGCGCGAGATCGTGGGGTCCGTGAGCACTAGGCTGTTCTCCGGTAGGGTGCCGATCGTGACGAGGGGATTCTGGAGCACCATCTCTTTGCCTTCGTCCCTGCCTTTGGTCACCACGAACCGCGCCTTCTTGAGAACGAGCGGCTTCTGGTTCGGGACGGCCAGCACCTCGGTCTGGTCTGTTCTCTTGAGGCGCGGAGGGACTTTCTTATCATCCTTTTTCATGGCGGTATTGTAGCATACTGCGAAAAAAGAAGGAATTGAAAATCCAGAGAATGCAGAGGCCGGGCGAAACGATGCACTGAGCCGCGATCACGTTCTTTCTCCACCGCGTTCGGCATCTGCATCGCCGGCTATCGGATGGAAGCAACGCTCCGGCCGCCCGGCTTTTTCGCCTTGACGTTTCATGGCGACTATCCTATCATGCGTTGTAGCTGATCATGATGCAGGGAGGGGAATATGACAGAATCGAAGCCAGGCGACGACAGGACCCGGGTACGCCAGTCGTCGCCGTCCACCAGTAAAATACCGGCGCGGTATCAGGCTTCCGTGGTCATTCTCAAAGGGTACGCCCAAGGCATGGAATATCCTATCGATAAGGCCTATGCTGTGATCGGCAGGGACAAAGAGGTTCAGGTATCCCTCAAGGACCCCCTGGTCTCACGGCAGCATGCCGTGATCCTGTTCCATGAGGGGAATTTCGTGCTCAAGGACCTGGAGAGCACGAACGGAACTCAGATGAACGGGACATCCATCAGGCAGGCAGACCTCCGCCATGGAGACACGTTTCGCGTCGGAGACACGGTCCTCCAGTTCGTGCTTGAAGACACCGGCAGGAGCCGGACATACGAGATCGAGTGAATGAAGATAATCTCCGCCGGGGCGACCGACCCCGGGAAAAAAAGAGACAACAACGAAGACGCCTACCTGGTGAATGACGAACTGTGCCTCTACGCGGTTGCGGACGGCGTAGGAGGCCACGAAGGCGGCGAGGTTGCGAGCCGCCTTGCCGTGGAGACGTTTGCCGCCGCCCTTGCGGATCTGCTGGGACAAAGGGACCGGACGCCGCCGCAGGGGTTCTCCCCTGATACCGACCCGGAGCTTGCTGCGCTCCGTTCCGCAGTCGCCCTCGCGAACCGGAAGGTCCGCCGCGAACGGGAACATAATCCCGCCCTCTCAGACATGGGCACGACGCTGACGGCCCTCTTCGTGAAGAATGCCCGAGCTTTCCTGGTCCATGTCGGGGACAGCCGCGCCTATTGCCTCCGGTCAGGGGAGTTGAGACAGATAACCAGCGATCACTCCCTTGTAGCGGAACAGAGACGGGCCGGCGTGCTTACTCCCGAGCAGGCGAGAAGGAGCCCGTACCGCCACGTGATCACCCGCGCCCTCGGGATACAAGAAGATGTGCGCGCAGACGCCGCCGCGCCGACCATACAGCGGGGGGATGCCTTTCTCCTGTGCACCGATGGTCTCACGGAAATGGTTGGTGATCAGGAAATCGCAAAGATCCTTGCGAAATACGCTCCCCGTGATGCCGTGCGGAAACTCGTGGACGAGGCAAACAGGAACGGAGGCGTTGACAATATCACAGCGGTGGCGATTCAGATAAACGAGATATAGAAATTCGATACACTGGGGAAAAATCTATACTGCTTGAGGTATCGACGTCAAGGAAATATTCTCCCGCGGCTCGTGATCGAGGAAAAACGTTATGCCGAGACAGATAAAAGATGAATACGAGATCATTGCCGAGATCGGGGCCGGCGGCATGGCCACCGTGTACAAGGCCGTGCAGAAGTCCCTTGACCGGATGGTGGCCATCAAGGAACTGAAGAAGGCCTTCCATGCCGACGACCAGATCGTCAAGCGCTTCGAGCGTGAAAGCAGAGTGGCTGCGTCGCTCCAGCATGAGAACATTGTCCACATCTACGACTACTGGAAGAAACCGAACTACGCCATCGTGATGGAGTACGTCGACGGAACAACTCTTGCCGACGTGATCGAAAAGACCGGGGCCCTGCCCGTCGACGTGGGGATCATGATCGCCGTCCAGGTAAGCAATGCCCTGGACTACGCCCACATGCGCGGATTCGTCCACCGCGACATCAAGCCGAGCAATGTTATGATCAAGCGGAACGGCGAAGTCAAGCTCATGGACTTCGGTATCGCCCAGAGCAGGAACCTCGAATCCCTCACCATACCCGGCATGCTCATCGGCACGCCCGCCTATATGTCGCCCGAGCAGATCCTCGGCCAGCAGCTCGACGTCCGGTCCGATGTTTTTTCCTTCGGCATTGTTCTGTACGAGATGTTCACCGGCGTCAAACCCTTCAACGATGAGGACACCCGCTCGATCACGGCCAAGATCATGAAGGACAAATTTCCTGAACCGCGACGCGTCAACGGCGAAATCCCGCGGCGTCTTCAATGGCTCATCAAGAAGTGCCTCAGAAAAAAACCGCAGAGGCGTTACGCGTCCATGATGGAGGTCGGAAAAAAACTGGGGAAGCGCCTTGCCGGCAAAACGACGAAGGCGGCCTCGCTGCTCCAGATCTCGGACTACCTCGTTTCTCGGAACATGTTCGAGGCCGCGCCGGAGCAGGAAACTCTCATTGTTCCGCCGAAATCGGCAAGATCGGGACGGGTCAGGGGAGCACTCGTTGCTGCCGCGCTGGCCTTCCTGATGGCAACAGGCGTAGCTGCGTATTATTACCGGACGGCGGCGATCCGCCCGTTTGATCACCCGCCGGTCATCCTTCCGGCGTCACCTGGGGGGGCACCCCTGGCAACGCGTCCGCAGATAATCACGGAAACCACATCGACTGCCCACCCTACAGCCCGCGAGGGCATGGTCAGTTCATCAGCAGGCACGACGCAGCCGGCCCCGTCAGTGCCGGCGCAAATGTTTGAAGCCCCGGTGATGACACAGCCGCAGGCGGCCACAGAAACCACGCCCACGGTTCCCCATACCGAGCGTCGGAGCCCTGTAACTTCATCGACAAACACCGTGCAACAGCCTCTGTCACCACCGGCCGCAGTTGAGAAGAAACAGGAAAGCACGGCACCGGCGGGAAAAAAAGCAGACCCCGTCAAGAAAAAAAAGAAAAAGAAAAAAAGGATAGAGCCCGCACAATGACGGCGGCTGTCGCAGGTGGTTTTATCCCTCTCTCTTCATCTCCGCGATGCATTCAATATGGTAGGTGTAGGGGAACATGTCAACGGGCTGGAGGCGGTCCAATCGGAACCCGAAGAGGTGGAAGAATTTCAAGTCCCTGGCGAGGGTCGAGGGATTGCACGAGACATAGACGATTTTCCGTGGGACAAAGGCAAGAACGCGTTCCAGGGTCTTGAGCGTGGCGCCGGACCGGGGCGGATCGAGTACGACCACGTCGGCGCGTATCTTACGCTGGATCAGCGTCTTCAACCCTTTCTGCATGTCATCGGCGATGAACTCCGTGTTCGTGATGCCATTGAGTTCCGCATTCGCTTTTGCATCCTCGATGGCCGAATAGCCGGATTCTATGCCGATGACGGTTTCTGCATTTCTCGCAAGCGGGAGAGCGAAGTTGCCGATGCCGCAGTAGAGGTCGAGCACGGTTTCGTTTCCCGTGAGCGTCGCGAAATCCAGGACCGTCTTTATCATATTCCTGTTCTGGCCCCAGTTGACCTGGTAGAAATTCCCTTCTGTGGCATGAAGCTTCAGCCCTTCGATCTCGAGCGTCAGCTGATTGGTGCCGAGGGCGAAGGCCTTTTTTCTATTTGCAAATCCCGTGATCCCGATGACCTCGGGGACGGCTTTCTTGAGATCTGCAAAAAAAGATCCCATCGAGGGCAGCGAGTCCCGTTCACTGAAAAAAAGAAGGTGCACGTCTCCGGAAGGGGTTGCATTGATATGGATCTCCTTGAGGGGAGGAAGTTGCCGGACGAGCGACCGTACGATTTTGAGCGTTTTGTTGATGAGCGGATCGATGAGAAAGGCATCGTCTACTTCGATAAGGTCGTAGGAACCTTGCCGGAAAAAGCCGATGCGCTGTCTGCCGTCCTTGGTCCGCACATTGAACTGTGTGCGCAGCCGATAGTGGTCCGTGCGGGGAGACGGCAGGATGGGCAGGGACCGGGCCGGCGACATGCCGCCGATCCTCGACAGCGTGTCAAGCAGAATGTCCTGCTTGTATCTGAGCTGGGCCGGGTATGCGATATGCGGCCACGTTGCGCCGGTACACTGCTTTTCGCCGGTACAGGGTGGGTCGCTGCGGTCTTTGGACGGGGCGGTAATCTCAATGAGGTCGGCTTCGAGAAAACCTTTTCGCTTCCGCCGGATCGTGACAACGGCCCGCTCGCCCGGCAGAACGCCGGGAACGAAGACGGCCTGCCCTGTGTCGAGCCGTGCCAGTCCGCTGCCGCCGTGCACGAGTTTTTCAACGGTGATCTCCACCCGCTCGTTCATCCCAGGATCTTCTTCACCGTTTCGCGGAGCAGCGACGTGTCTGCCGATTTTACGACGTAGGCGTCGGAACACCAGCTTCCGAAGTCGTGCTTGTACTCTTCATAGGCTGTACAGATGATGACCGGCAGGGTGCTGTCCTTTTCTTTCATCTTGCGCAGCGTCTCGATGCCGTCAATGTCCGGCATCCGCATGTCGAGCGTAACAAGGTCGAACTTGACGCCGTCCATCGCCGCCAGCGCCAGCGCGCCATTGGAGACGGTCGTTACGGAATAGCCCATCTCCTCGAACTCTTCCTTATAGAGTTCCCGGATATTTTCCTCGTCATCGACTACCAGTATTGTTTTCATCGGGCTCCTCCTGTGAAATAAATTCAAAATTTGAATTTCTGAATCATCGATCGTTCAGGATTTCTCGTTTGCGTCATTCCCTATGGGCAGCTTGATCGTAAAGACGGCACCTCCGCCGTCCTTGTTCCTGATCTCGATCTTGCCCCTGTGGGCCTTGACGATCCTGCTCGTAATCGTCAGGCCCAGCCCCGTGCCGCGCGGCTTGGTGGTGTAGTAGGGGTTAAAGACATTATGGATGGCTTTCGACGAGATGCCCGGGCCTGTGTCGCCGAATTCGAACGCCACCTCACGCGTTCCGTCCACGGGATAGGTCCTGATGGTAAGCGTGCCGCCGTTCTCCATGGCTTCCATGGCGTTCTTTAAAATGTTGATCGCAGCCTGCTTGATCTGTTGCGTGTCGATCATGAGTTTCGGAACGGCCGAAGAACACCCCGTCTCGACGCGAATATGACGCTGAGCCAGCTCGTCCTCGTAGAGCATGAGGACCTCCTGAAGCAATGTGTTGATATCAGCCTCGGCCAACTGGGGGGCCGCCTCCTTAATGTATGACAGGTTGTCGTGGATGATTCCTTCGAGGCGTGCCACCTCGCTCAGGATGATGTCGACGTATTTCTTGTCCTCGCTGTTGTGCAGTTTTTTCGCGAGCCTCCGCGTGAACCCCCCGATAGACACGAGGGGGTTTCTGATTTCATGGGTGATCTCCGCCATCATCGCGCCGATGGCGGCCATCTTTTCGGATTGAACGAGTTGCTCGTGCAGGGCGCGCATGTCCCTGTTCATGGTTTCAAGATTGGTGTGAATGATGGCGTTTTCTATGGCGAGGGCGGATTGGTGTGCGAACATGGTGAGGAAGCGGATATCACCATCGGTGATCGGCCGCTGGTTGAACATGTTGTCGACGAGGATAACGCCGATGACGCGGTCCTTCGCAACGAGCGGGACCGTCGCGAAGCTGTTCACCTTGAGCAATTCGCGGAGTTCGCGGGGGACGATCGGGTCTGCTGCGGCGTCGGTGATATTGTAGGGCCGCTTGTTGAGCACCGTGAGTGCAAGGACGCCTTCACGGGGGTCCAGCGTTATCCTGATGCCCCGGGCAAGGGTGTTCAGCGCCGAATCCCGGTGTTCGAAGAGTTCGCCGGTCTGGATCCATTCCATGAGGCTCTTGTGCCTGCTCGATACCTCGCTCCAGGCCCTCCCGGCTTCCTCCCAGCTCGTGGGTCCGACCCCCATCATTCCCTGGAGCATGTTGGTCCGTTCGTTCGTGAGAAGAAGGATAGCCCGGTTGAAGCCCAGACCGCTGCCGCCCATGGTGGCGGCCGTCAAGATGATTCTCAGCAAACGATCAAGGTTGAGGGTCGTGCTCATGGCCGTGCCGATGTCATTGAGGATGGCGAGCTCCTGCGCGCGGGTCCGCGCCTCGGTCGCGAGGTCCTCCATGCGCTCGTACATGGCCGCGTTTTCAACGGCCACGGAGGCGCCGCTTGCCACGGTCGTCAGAAACTGGAGGTCGTCCTCGCTGAACGGCCGGCCGCCCTCCTGTTTATTATAAAGCGTGATGATGCCGATTACCTTGTCGCGGAAAATCAGCGGGACGCTGATGATGGAGCAAGCGCTGTCGATCGTGCACGAGGCCAGGGAGCTATCGTTGCCGATGTCCTGGATCAGGAGCGGACGTTTTTCCCGGGCGACCCGGTCGGCTATCGCCGGGCCGATCCGCGCGTCCATGTTCGTGACGGCGTCTCCGACGACGCTGTAGGACGAGAACGTTTTGCGGGAAGCGATCTCCGGCAGGTTCATGAGCCGGATCGTACAGCCCTGCGCCCGCAGTGATTGCGCGCTGTTTTTGGCGATAAGCGACAGGAGCTGCTCAAGGTCGAGCGTGGACGTGAGCGCCATGCCGATCTCGTAAATGGTGGCGAGCTCGGACAGGCGATCCTGGATGTTCTGGATGAGCCGGGCGCTTTTGATCACACCGCTGATCTGATTTGCCGTGGTGGTCAGGAGGGTGAGCTCCGACGATGTGGCCTGCCAGGCCGACAACGAGAGCACGAAGATCACGCCGAGGCAGCGATCATCGTCCATGATGGGCGCGGCGACGAGGGACTTGAATTTTTTTATGCCTGATTCCGGCACGTACTGGAACCGCGGGTCCGAATAGGGCTCCTCCAGCGCGAGCGGCACCTTCTGTTCGGCCACCCAGCCGGCGATCCCCATGCCGAGCGGGAAACTGAGCTTGCCGATGGATTCCTGGTTCAGACCGAGCGACGCAACGAGGCTGACGGTTTTTCCGGACCGGTCGAGGAGGAAAACGGATGCGCCGTCCTTGCCCGTACCGCGAACCACGGCTTCAACGATGCGCCGGAGCTTCTCGGCGAGATCGACGGTTGAATTTGAGATCCGGCTGATCTCGCTCAGGATGTTCAGCTCTTTTTTCTCAAGCTCTTCCATTAGTAATTAGTCAGTTACAAATCAAAATCTTCTCAAAATGGGAAGAATATTTCGCGCAAAGTCGCTAAGCTCGCAAAGAAATGCCGAATCATTTGGGTTTTAAAAAACAAGACTTAAAGGTTTTCTTGGCGTTCTTTGCGGCTTTGCGAGAGACGCCTTTTAGCTTTTAGCTTCGACCTCTTGCTTCCGGCTTGTCCGGGTTAGGTAAACAGGAGACGGCGGCAGTGGCGAGGGTGGTTTTTCCCCCTGAATGCTGTTTACGGCATACTACCTGCCTTCTTCAACGCCTTCCGGTAAATCTTCACGTATTCCTTGGCGGACTGTTCCCAGGAAAAGTTCTGTTTCATGCCGGCCTGCACCAGGAGCTTCCACTTCTTCGGCTTCCCGTAGACTTCGAGTGCGCGCCGGAGGCAGTTGACAAGCGCAGCCGCCGAATACTTTTTGAAGAGAAATCCGGTACCACGCCCTGTTTTTGCACGATAGTCCACGACGGTGTCCGCCAATCCGCCGGTCCTGCGTACGACGGGCACGGTGCCGTACCTGAGGGCGATCATTTGCCCGAGGCCGCAGGGTTCATAGTGCGACGGCATCAGGAACAGATCGCTTCCCGCGTAAATGTTCTTTGCCAGGCCGTCGTTGTACTGGAGCAGGACCCTCATCCGGTCCTGATAGCGGCTTGCCGCCTCGGTCAGGACCTGATGATATTTTACATCTCCCGTCCCGAGGATGACAAGCTGAACTCCGAGGGACAGGATTTCCGGCAGCGCCTCGGTCAAAATGTCGAGCCCCTTCTGATCCACAAGGCGCGTGACCATGCCGATGAGCGGTTCGCCCGCATCGGGCAGGTTGAGGCGCGCAAGGAGCGTTTTTTTGCACGCTACCTTGCCCGCGGGCCGAGCCGCACTATAGGTCCGGGGGATGGAGTGATCGCGGGACGGGTTCCACTCGTTATAGTCAATCCCGTTCGCGATGCCGTAAAGGTCTTCGGCGCGCTTCACGAGCACGCCTTCGAGTCCGTAGCCGTATTCGGGCGTCTGTATCTCGCGGCTGTACGTCTTGCTGACGGTCGATACGACATCCGCGTACACGAGGCCTGCCTTGAGCAGGTTCATTTTGCCCCAGAACTCGATGCCGTCGGGCGTGAACACGTCCCAGTCGAGGCCGGTCAGGCGCATGTCCCAATGCCAGAAGATGCCCTGGTATCCGACGTTGTGTACGGTAAAGACCGACCGCGTCCGGCGCAGCGGCCCGGTCCCTCCGTAGATTTTTTTCAGATAGAGCGGTACGAGCCCGGTCTGCCAGTCATTGCAGTGCACGATCTCGGGCCGCAAATCCAGAGCAGTGCAGAGCTCCAGGACGGCGCGCGAAAAAAAAATAAAGCGTTCGGCATTGTCGGGATAGTCGGCCCGGGCCGTCTGGTAGAGCTCGGGCCGGTCGTAATACATGTCCTTGTTGATGAAATAGACCGTGACATTCCTGCCCATCCTGCCCTCGAACACGTCACAGCGCTCTTTCCATGTCCCGAGAGGAACGAGAAAGGACGAGACAGGCTTGAGATTGTACGCAGCAATATCCACCTGCCGGTAGCGCGGCATGACGACGCTCACGTCATGGCCCAAGCGGGCAAGGGCGGGCGGAAGGCTCCCGGCGACGTCTGCGAGCCCGCCGGTTTTCGCGAAGGGGACTGCCTCAGACGCCGCAAACAAAATTTTCATAATTTGAATAGCTCAAGAAAAATATTCACTTCGGCAAATAATGTATTCATGAAAAGTCGAGTCTCACACAAAGCCACGAAGGCACAAAGAAAATTATCTTTATTGTCACGTGTCTTTCTCTGTGTCTCCGTGCCTCTGTGTGACATTTTGCATTTTTAAAGGCACTTTACTTCGTCCCATCCTAAAATTGGAGTCAATTTTCCGATCCGAACCAAAAGCAAGAAATGTTCTCGCAATGGCCAAGAAGAGGGCCACACTGAGGCGCCAAGCGCGCAGAGAAAGGCCGAAATTAGGTTAAAAACCAGGGTATT
>JBLMWN010000197.1:0-3781 GCA_050257255.1 Betaproteobacteria bacterium
GGTAAATTATCAGTGCCTGAGTCGAGACTCCGACGACGTTGCCGCCTCAGCCATTGTGTAGAGAAGTTCACCCTCGTTTCTGGAATATAGCGGCTGTGAGCGGTCATACCTGGATTCACGCCGTTTGGAAACGGCGTGATGTCAACACCGTCAGGTGTGTCCGTTTCGGTTCTTTCAAGGTATTTGAGAAGAACGCCGCAGCTATTCTAGTGAACTATCGCTGCACCTGCAACTGTCTTGCGACGAAGCGCGGAATTTAGCTCCTAAGATACGATATGATCGGATGAACAACGATGAGGATTCCGGTAGGCGAAGAAAAAACGATACAAGGATGTTGTTTTCAGGGTGCTTTCTTAAACATCACATATGCTTGAACTGATGAATGAAAGCCCTGCTCACGGCCAAGGGTGCCTGGTAATCTCTTACGGTCAGTACATACGTTTCGCGTCCGGTTTGGCTTACTGAAACAACCTTGGAGGCGTTTACTATCGTGGAACGGTGAATCTGCCAGAACCTTTCGGGATCAAGCTGCCTGATCAGTTCGCTGAGCGGCATGCGCATCAGAAACTCCCCGTCTTTAGTGACGACGAAAGTATATTTCGACCTCGCGTATATGAAGAGGACATCATCGACAGAAATAAGACGCATTACCTTGCCTGAAGACCCACGGAGGTAGCGCACATAAGAAACCTTCTTTTCCATCGCCTGGGTGAGTTTCGACAGAAGTGATTCTAAATTCTGCGCTCCTGCTTTTCCGGCGTAGCGACTCTTTATGCGGGCTATCGTACGCAAGAGCCGCTCATCGCTGATCGGCTTGAGCAGATAATCCACAGCCTCTTCTTCAAAGGCAATCACGGCAAATTTGTGAAAGGCGGTAATAAAAACAACCAGGCTTGGGTGCGTCATCCTTCTGGCGACTTCCAGCCCGGATATGCCGGGCATCTTGATGTCGAGAAACACCAGGTCCGGTTTCTCGTTATTTATCTTTGCCAGGGCGTCATTGCCGTTCACAGCAATGCCACAGAGCTCAAGTTCGGGCCACAATTCAGTCAGTCGTCCGGCAAGATATTCCGCAAGTTTCGGTTCATCATCCGCGATCAGCGCGCGTATGCTCATAGGGGCACCTCGATAGTCGCAGTTGCTCCGCAGGGTATATTCTCTTCCAGTACCAGACTGGCGCCGCTGTAAAGAGCCTGCAGGCGGGCCTTCACATTTTCGAGCCCCAACCCCTGGTCATTCACCGGACCGGAAAAACCGAGGCCGGTATCGGAGACCAACAGACGCAGCAGACCATTCGATTTTTCCGCCTTGACTGTCACCCGGCCGCCCTCGACCTTCGGCTCGATGCCGTGTTTGATTGCGTTTTCTACAAGCGGCTGCAAAAGCATGGGTGGAAAAGGCAGTTTGAGCAGTTCGGCGGGTATGTCTATGGTAAAGTTCAGCCTCGGTCCTAAGCGCATTTTGAAAATGCTCAGGTAGTCCCTAAGCATTTCAGCCTCTTGCTCAAGGGTTGATTCGTCCTCCCTCGACCGCTCCAGTGAGAGGCGCAGAGATCTTGTGAGGTGCTCCAGCATATTTTTTGCCGATTTGGGTTCCTTGTCGATAAGACTTATGATATTGGCAAGTGTATTGAACAAAAAGTGGGGCTCTATCTGGGCCTGGAGCATTCTCAGTTGAGTTTCGACGACCTGTCGCTCGGCAGACATGCGCCGCATCTGCTGCTCTTCAAGCCGGGAGTTTTCCGCTTGCTTGCGCTCGGTGATGTCCTGTGCGATGTGAACTACGTGGCGAATGTTTCCCGTGCCGTCCTTCACGGGGTACGCGCTGATATCTATATATTTCACGGTACCGTCGGCGCCGTGATGGGTGCTCTCACGAGCAGCGTACGTCCCTGTTCTCATTGTCAGTGTGACGGGACATTCTTCACAAAACTGGTCACAGGGTAAAAGTCTCTTATGAGCAATATCCTTGCAGCGCATGCCCATGGCCGCATTTTCATTTACCTCTGATTCCCGGATAAAAACCTGGTTGCACGCCGATATCCTCATGTCCCTTGAATCTATGATTGCGATGGCAGCGTTGACGCTGTTCAGCACGGCAGTCATAGTATCTTTTGACCGCTCCATCTCAAAGGCGTATCGCTTCATTTTTAAAACGTACAAGGCGAGAAAGAAGGTGAAAATGAGTCCAGCCGCAAGAACCGCCCATGAGTAGTGAGTCTTATGCGTTGAAAGGTACTCAGGGGTTGAATGGAATTTTACTGTCCATCTCCGGTCCGCAATGTTCAGCGTTCTGGTAAAGTTGAGAACTTCGCTCGCGGAATTATTTTGCCCGATATTCGAGTAGAGATTCCTTCGTTCCGGAGTAGCCGACTCATCGAAAAGAGAGAGCTCGACGCCTGTGAGGTTTATCCCCTTCAGGGCCGCGTTAACCATATCCCCGAAGCGAAAGACGCCCATGGCATAGCCAATTAGGTTCTTTCGCCGCTCTTGAACGGTATCATGCGGCGAGGCATTGCGGTATACAGGCTGGTACACCAGAAAAGCGAATTGATTATCCCCCTCCAAAAACAGGGTGATCCTCCGCGTTGCAACTGCGGCACCTGTGTCCCTCGCTTTTTCCAGCGACAATCTGCCATTGGGATTTGCTGAAAGGTCCAGCCCGAGTGCAGCCTCGTTCCTCCCGGCGGGTTCGGAAAAGTAGACAGGGAAGTACTCTTCCCTTTTACCGGCCGTAACCAGCTTCTTTTGCGAATTCAGTTCGCTAAAATGAAATTTTGGATAACCGTCCCTGATTGCGGCAGTTTCATATTTTTTTCTTTCAGCACCTGCCACGCGCGGTATCCAGCGGAGGGCGTGTATGCCTTCGCTGTGAGGCAGGATCTTGTTCGCAAATGTGTGGAACCTGGCTCTTGTTACTTTATAAGTGGATGCGTAAAGACCTTCTATGGCATCAAGTGAACTCAGATTCCCGTCGATGCTTTTCTCAAGCGCCACGGAATAATTTTGCGCATCAAGAATGAACTTATTTCTAAGGTTCTTAAATTCCAGCCTTTGCACTAGGATGAACATAAGAACAGACAATATGATTCCTGCACCCAGTATGGTTATAACTGGCATATCTTTCTTCGTAAGATAGCCTTCCAATTTTTTCCCCATCGTGTGCACTCCGTTTCTCCATAATAGGTATCCATAGAGCGGAAGACAAAAGACAATCATTCGAAATCAAATATCGGTTAGTAGTGCCACAGGTATAATATTGCTATTGTACAGCAGAGGCGTCGCGAGCAAAGGAATGTTCTCTGGTGGCACCAATAACAAAGGTCGGCGGACACGGCGTTTAATCGTCATTTTCTAGTCTAGGACACTATACCACAAATCCTGAACTTTGTTTCCCTTTTTTGATGGCTTGCGCCCACTCCCCAACCACCTTGTGGTACGCCTTTACCGTGTTGTCACTCGAAGCTTATGTCGAACGGGACTACTCAAGATCCAAATCAGGCTTCTCCGCTATGGTGTCGCAGCGAGGAATATAGAGATTCCGTTGCAGGAGATGGATCAGCGCCAAGGGTTGATGACAGAACGCCGCAGCAGCGATTGTAGACCGCCATGGCCTCGGCCTTCCTCCCGAGCTCGCGGTAACAGACCATGAGGTGTTGATAAAATTCCTCGGCAAGGTTGTCGACTTCAAGCCCTTTTTGAAAATATTCCAAGGCCTTCTCGTATTGCTGGATCCCTTCAAGATACGAGCCGGTCATTGTCACAAGACGTAAGAACTTGCT
>JBLMWN010000198.1:0-6713 GCA_050257255.1 Betaproteobacteria bacterium
TTTGCGGTCCGTGTTGGACGCCAGGTTAGGCACGCAGGCTACCCGGCCAGGCCGAAGGCACCGGCGGTGGTGGTCCCTGTTGGGCGAAAGGGTTCATGAGAGGGCTATATAAATGCCGGCAGGTTAGCCGGATTGCTCATGTCTCACCCGTGATTTGCTTGTCGGCAACGGATTGCATCGCGTGACGAAACTCAAGCGGAGCCTGAATATACGAAAACGTTTCCTTCGTTCCGCCGCTTCCGGTGACCACGATGTTCCCGTAACCGAAGATGCGCCCGAGCAGACCCTGATCCACCGCAATAGCCTCGACCTTGCTCAGGAGAAGCTCGATCGAGCGCATGCGGAAGACACCGACCTTCATCATGATGCGCTTATTGGTCACGGCGAAGTCGGAGCTCTGTCGCTTGATGAATGCGGCAAGTATGATGAGTAAGCCAAGTCCGAGGGGTATCCACGCATAGCTTCTCCAGGTCCCGCTGGCGAGGAACCAGGCGATCGGGAACAGAACAATGATGGTCAAGAGCACGGGTCCGAAGAAAAGTAGCCAGTGCAGCCGGGTCCGGAAGACGACGCGCTCTCCCTCAAGAAGGTTGCTGTCGATGTAGCTCATTGTCCGCCTGCCGCCATGACCCGCCATTCATACGAGCGATTCGCATTGATGGCAAAGCTCGTGGCTTTCTCAGGAGCCCAGTAAACAAAGCCTATGACTCCGATAATAATGACAGCCATTGCATTCAGAAAGAACTTTACTTCGCGCATGGGCTCCCCTTCTATCTATGAACGGTAAATAACCTAACCAACTATCTAGGACGAATATATGCCTGATTAGAGTCTGTGTCAACTTCTCGAATGGGTATGCGATGACAATTTCGAAATGAAGTGTTGATGTATCGAAGAGCCGAAGCTACAAATGTTTCAGAGACTAGATGCCTGATGCCAAAAATATCTGATCAGAATATTGACATGATTTGTAACTGTCAGAAACAGAAGCTCCTTGAGCTGTTCCTACACCCTGCATCCCGACACGTCCTTCTTCTTTCTGAGGATCTCCTCAATTTCCTCAGCGGTGTACAGTCTGCCCTTGCCGGCGCCAGGACAGTAGGAAAGAACTTCGCGTTCCCATACCCTGCTGTTCATGTTCTCGGGCCAGAATGGCCATGTGCGACACTGCCAGGGACGGGCCTCGTAAACTGCGCAGCGTTTGTCTTCCAGAAAGGGACAGTCTTCACCCTGATATTTCAGTTGACACATCCCGTCTTCTTTTTCCGTGTACTTCGCAATAAACTCCGCCGTTGACATTTTAAAGTGCGCTGCGAGACGCCGACGGTCGTTGAACGAAAGATATACATATCCGTAGCTCCCACGCGAGACGCAGCACTTGCCTTCGCCCTTGCACTCAAAGCGGATGCCGTTTTTGTAAAACTCTTTTCCGTGACTCACTGTGTCCCTCACGATTTTTTACCCGTCTGTTTTCTTCGACCCTAAGCACTAGGCTTGCTCGATCGATGCTATCAGCGAGAATGACCGGAGCTGGTCGCGATGGAGCTCTGCTTGCTCAAGGGGTTCAATGGTGCAGAGCGCCATGCCATTGCGATGGGCTTCCAACATAATCCGTTCGCTCTCGGGCCGCCCGAACCGAAAGACCTTCATGAGCGTTTTGACGACGTGTTCCATGGTGTTGTGATCATCATTATGGAGAAGGACCTTATACAGCGGGATATGCGCGGCAGCGCGCTCCAGGACGGGTTCTGATTTAGGGGAAGAACGTACGTTCGTCATTCTGCCTTCAACCTTGCCAGAAGGAGGCGTAGTTCCGGCACCGTCTGCCAACATAAAAAATGTTATTGCCCCTAGAGAATGTGATCTCCAGCCGTTTTCAAAGAAGAGAGGCTAACGTCACGATAAGTTCTCAAAAAGGCGTGGGGCTAACTTTAGAATACCACCATCATGTAACACTTTAGGATGATCACATTCCTTACAAAAATAACCCTATGCCCAGTAGTGTTAAGTTGCCGGCTTTATGTAGCGTCCTTCACCTGTTCACCTGAGGCGATCAAATACCGATCGCTCTTATGACCGCGATACCGAAGATCAGAACGGCAAACCACAGTAGAAAATCAAACGCAGCAGCCTCCGCATCCAGTCTGTTGTCATGATGCACCACAGCTTGCACAAACGGACCGGATGAACGGGCAGCAAGGATTGCCGATGTCACAAGAATTGCGCCAAATATAATCAGGAACAGGGCTGGCAGCCAGGTGGCACTCCGTCCGGCGGCAACAGCCGGGACAAGCCACGCATCTACTGCCCATGCAATCAGCACGAGCAGGATGAAAAACCCGATGAACGCTTCACCCCGCCTGTTCTGTGGGATATGCTCACCAAAGAGCGCCGTTAAAGTCGTTGAGACCGTCAAAGCAAAGAGAAGGTACAATAGAATCACCTTTCTCACCTCTTTCCAGAATCGTGCAGTCTTTATGCTGCATCGTTCGAGATTAATTACCGCTCACATTTATAATTATAGCACTGACGAGACAATATTCCGATCACGACTTCTATCGGCAGCATTTCTGTACATCTCCGGGGAGCCGGGTGAGAGAACAATCTGGAATAAATTCAGACAACGAAAAAGCTTACTTTTTGGTCCGGGAGTCTAGAATTTCCCTGATTTTACTCAGCAGTACACTGGGTATCACCGGTTTCTGAAGGAAACCACCCTCCTCTTCCGATATGCCGGTCGTCCCGGTGATATCGGCGGTGTAACCGCTCAGGAAGAGGCATTTGATGTCGGAGCACAGCGAACGAATCGCATCATATGCCTGTTTGCCGTTCTTTCGCGGCATGATTACATCAAATACAAGCAGCGATACCCGATTCCGGTGCTCGCGGAACTTGATCTCGGCGTCCTGACCGTCACGGGCTTCGACCACGCGGTAGCCCGCACTGCAGAGAACGCTCTTGAGCATCGCCCGCACGGCTTCGTCGTCCTCGGCAATGAGGATGGTCTCTGAACCGCCAATCAGTCCCCCTAAGGAAGACTCCACCCGGTCCGAGGCGACAGAGTCTTCAGTAATCAGAGGAAGGTAAATGGTGAAGGTCGTGCCTTTGCCGACCTGGCTGCGGACGTCAATATACCCGTGGTGCTGTTTGACAATGCCGAAGACCGTAGCAAGACCCAGTCCGGTCCCTTTCCCCACTTCCTTTGTCGTAAAAAATGGCTCAAAAATCCTCTTCCTGGTTTCGTTGTCCATTCCGAAACCTGAATCGTCGACGCGCAGGAGTGCATAGTCGCCATCATGGCCGAACCCGTGGACGCGTTTGAATTCACTGTCCATGGTCATGCGGCTGGTGGTCATGGTGAGCCGTCCGCCTTTCACCATGGCATCGCTCGCATTGGCGGCAAGGTTCATGAGCACCTGTTCGATCTGGGTGCTGTCTGACAAGCACCAGAGTTCCCCCGGCGCCGTCTTAACGACAAAGTGGACGTCTTCCCGGATGAGCCGTGAGATCAGGGGTTCAACGGTGCGGATCATCTCATTGAGATCGCCCGGGCGCATGGTGATGATCTGTTTCCTGCTGAAGGTTAGAAGGTTCCGGGTCAACTGTGCGCCACGCTCCGCCGATGACAGGAGGAGTTCTACCTTCGAGCGATGAGGACTTTCTCGGGGCAAATCCATCAACAGAAGCTCGCAGGAGCCGATGATGACCGAAAGGATGTTGTTGAAGTCGTGGGCGATTCCGCCGGCAAGCTGCCCCACAGCCTGCATCTTCACAGCATGTCGCAGCTGCTCTTCCAGCCTGTTTCGCTCGGTGATATCACGCGCGATCCCGAGTTTGCCCACGACAGTCTCGTTGTTCCGGAGCGCCGTGGTTGTCAGTTCGGTTACGCGGTATTCACCGGACTTGACAAGGCAGCGTAGTTCGTAGCGGAGCACCCCTCCTTCATTCATCGCCTCCTGATGTTTTGTACGAGCAAGCGCGCGGTCGTCTGGGTGGAGGATATCGAGGAAAGGCCGTCCAAGCCATTCATGACGTGACCAGCCAGTCACCTGTTCAAAAGCGGTATTGAGGGACCGGATGATCCCGTCATCCAGGGAGAGCGTGAAGATGATGTCCGGCGACGTTTCCACCAGAGTGCGGTATTGTTCTTCGCTCTGTCTGAGGGCATTTTCAGCCTGCATCCGTTCGTTGATCTCATTCTCAAGCTGTCGGTTTTTTTCTTGTACCGATTGTTCGTGCTGGAGCGATACATCAAGTCTCGTCTGGAGCACCAGGGACCGCGTCATAATCCTGGCGATGATGAAACCTCCGCCGATGATCGTCACCGCCAGGACCCCCATACCCAGAAGAAGTCCGCGCGGTTTGAGCCCTCCGAGTATATCGTTGGCCGGTCCGACTGTTAGGAGAAAGAGGGGCGTGTCTTTTACCGGTGTGCTCAATCCGACCATGTCCTGCACCGTCCCCCGCGGACTCTTTTCTTCGAACCGTATGGGCAGTCCGTCGGAGCGATCTTGCACTCCGGGGACGGGCGGCGAACCGACGGGGAGGTAGACGCTGTTGCTATTCGTCACGAGACGGGTTGTTCGTTCAGGTGCGCCTTGGGGTATCAAAACGTGATCGGCAATGAAGTTAGGGTTGATCCACGCGACGATCTGGCCCGTGTACTTCCCTTTAAAGAAATAGGGGACAGAAATCAGGATCGTTCTGTCACGGTCCTCTGCGATCACCTCCCCGTTTCGGTGTTCCGGGTTCACGAATCGCTTCATGTCTGTCGGGAATTTTACGGCCCGATCGGGCGCCGAGGCTTGGACGAGGACCGTGCCCTTCTCATCAATGAGCACGATCTGATTGTACGCCGTCTCCTGATCGATTTGGTCGTGGTTCAGTAAAGCAATGAATCTCTTTTTGATGGGCGGAATACTCCGTCTCAGTCCGTATTCCATGCTCATACCCAGAGCGCGGTTCTCGAAAAAGACTTCGATCTCTCGATGTGATGCCAGGTTGATCATGTCCTCGCATCGATCCTTGAAGAAGAACGAGAGTGCCGTGGCCCGCCAGCCATTCTCCATCCGGAATTGTTCGAGGAGCGTCTGCTGCAAGTTTGTCTGGGAGGTATAGTTCGTGGTCAAAAGGAAGGACACGTAGGCGAGGAGAGCTAAGGCAATGATGACAATGCCTGCTATTGAATGTCTGGAGGTCTTCACGCGGAACCCCGTCCTTTTCTTTGCGGGCAGTTATTTCCCATAAGGACGGGCCATGCGGTTCCGACCGAGATTCTGCCGGTTTTTGAAAAAATCCGCACAATAAAGGGAAAAAGCGCGCTCATGAGCCCCCTCTCAGAACGAAGATGATTATAAATTTTTTTATTTAAATACGCAACAGGAATTCAAAGTAAAACAGGTCTTTCTTGCGAGTACTTTGCCCGGGGGCTGCTTAACTCTTTGTCATGCCGTAACCCTACGAGCTTTGCCCCGGTCAGGTCAGTCCGTCTGAAGCGGTCGCCGCGGCTATCGGCATTGGTCACCCGCTGCCATAAGTACTGCATCCAGAAAGTCTGCGTGCCGGAGGTCGGCCGAAGAGAGAATCGCATTGATCAAGTCCGTGCCTTGGAGGTTTTCACCTCCTAAATCACGGCCGAAGAGGTACGCGTCGATCGGGCTCATACCGCGAGCGTGAATCCTCGGCCTCTTCGCCCCGCTGCACTGGTCTTGCCTGCATCGGTCATCTGGAGTTAGAGCCGGAAGGTTCGGCTTTTTCGAAAGTACGCCGCAGAAAGCGTTGCGTTATCCGGGCGATTGCCCCGCTTCAAGCAGGCTGATGACGGGCTCTTCGGGATGCGGTAGGCCTGCCAGCTTCCAGGCAATAAGAGGGTTGGGGAAATCCTCGTTCATACAATCACGCGGCTTGTTGACATTTTTGCATACGGCTCTTAGAATGGGGAAAAAGTCGTACCGCTTGTAATACTCACGGATGAATTTCAGGATCTCGATCTTGTCACTGGTCAACGGTCCGCTCCCCTCCCGCTCTGCCAGCGCCTGCGCAACGGATTCGTCCCAATCGTTCATGTTCACGAGATAACCCTCGTCGTCGATGGTGACGGGCTTGTCTTTTCCCCTCACTTCAATATGGTCAAGGACAGACATATTCATCCCTCCTCCTTGATTTTTTATCGCTCCTTTGAATCTGATTTAATTGTAGAACCCTCCATTGGCCGATGTCAAGTAAGCGTGACGATCCAATCGGAATTTGGAGCACCGAGTGTGGAAGCACGGATCAGGGGCCCGAACGATGTGTCTCCGGGCAGTTTTTCCTGATTGCCGGGATACCGTCTCCGAGGTATAATCAGACGCAGGCCCTCAATTGCACATGGTTTTTTCCTATTACAAAAAACTGAGTTCTGCCCAGAAACGCCTGTACCGGAAAAGTGACGGGATCGACTCTATTCCCCTGCCCGACGCCCGCGATCTCCACGTGTTCGTTCTTGAACTTGAGCAGGCGCTTGCGGACGAAGATCGACTGCGGATAGAGGCGCTCTGCCGGAAGATTACGATAGGCATTACCGGACGCCTGTCTATCCCGCCTGTACGGGTGCAGGTACTGACCGTGCGACCGGCGGGTTCCTGGGGCGAGCTGCATGGGCTCTACGAAACCGCCGAAGGTCGGGCCTCGGCAAAGATCACCCTCTGGATGCGCACAGCAAAGCACAAACGGGT
>JBLMWN010000199.1:0-8290 GCA_050257255.1 Betaproteobacteria bacterium
CAGGTTCGATCGATCAGAGCAAACAGGGGATGGCGAACCTTGCACTTGGCATGGCCTATCTCAAGAACGCTCAACTGCATCGCGAGCTGCACCAAGCTGCCGTAACGGCATCGCAGGACTATCTCAAAAAGCTTGCCGCGGCCAAACAGGCCAGGAGCCGTTTTGTCTACTTCTACCTCGGCGACGTCCTACTGGAGACGGAGAAGCCCGGCGTCGCCGCAACCTATCTGGAAAAATTCGCAGGGAGTGCAGGCGTGGATCCGCGGTACCGGGCAATGGCCAAGGCATGCCTCGGCCTCAGCTACTATCGGAACCACGAATCTCAGAAGGCGCAGGAACTCTGGGCAGGGATTGATGCGTCGGACCCCGAGGTAAAGGCCGAACTCGCCGCTGTCTACAGCAAGGCCGGATTGGCCGGCAAGAACCCGGCAAGCATGGCTGACGAGAGCCTTGCAGCGGCAAAGCGGTCCGGCAAGCCTCTCTCGATGAGGATGATTAAGAATATCATGGCTGTTTACGTCAGGACGGAACAGACGGAAAAGGGTCTTGACCTGCTCAAACGAACGGACATGAAAGCGTACTCGTACCAGGAAACGCTTGGAAAGTCCAAGGTGATTAATTTTTACGACCTCTCGCTGCTCGGCGACATGGCGACGCTCTACGGCAAGGCGAGTATCCTCTATCTCGAAAAGGCAGTCCTGGATCCGAAGACCAGGGACGCGGCGGAATTTTATCTCGCACAGGCACATGCACTGTTCGGATCCATCGAAAAGTCGTCCAAAGTCGCCACGGTCTTCGTATCGTCATCGCAAATGCCGCAGCCCTACAAGGACCGTATGCGGGTATGGCAGGGCGCCGGCCTGTATCAGAAGAACCATGTGACGACAGAAGTTGTGAATGTCTGGGACGAGCTTTCCCGGAAGAAGCCGGAAGATCCGGACCTGCTCGCGGAGGTCCTTTTTAACTGCAGCAGGCTGAAGATCGAGTGTGCCAAGATTGTGCAGAAATCCGCAACCGTCGCGGATGCAGGAGGAGGAAAAAAGCTTGCGAACCTGAACATTGCCATCGGGAAATACTATCTCGGCAAGCTTGATAACGGTAGGGCGGTCTCCTATCTGGAAGCAGGCAGGGACAAAAGCAACAAGAACAAGATCGAATCGAACGATCCCGCGATGCTCGTGAACCTCGCCGACGCCTATTACCGGACGAAGAAATATTCCGAGGCCCTTGAGATTTTTTTTGAGATGAGCAAGCAGTTCCCTGAAGTGCGCCAGATCCAGGAGGCGATGCAGGGCGTTTATGCCGTGGAGCACAAGAGCGCTGGGGACGTGAAGATCAACTAACCCATTGCAGATTGCGGATTGCGGAACGCGGATGAAAATCCGATGGCCGAAACCCGCATTCCGCAACCGCCCGAGGAGGTCATTATGAAACGCATAGTGGTTGTTCTGCTTCTGATCGCCGTCGTAGGAATGGCTGCAGCGGGTGTCGCCAAGGCAGGCCACAAGAAAGACAACAGGCCGGACGGCGGCTCCTTAAACTACGGAGAATACGGGAGGCCGGCGACGCTCGATCCCATAACAAGCAACGAGATGATCTCGCTTCGTCTCACCGAGCTCATCTTCAACGGCCTTGTCGGGATCAACGAGAAACAGGAGATCGTTCCCGAGCTCGCGGAGAAATGGGACCGGTCTCCGGACGGGCGCACCTACACCTTCCATCTCCGGAAGGATGTGACCTGGCATCCCAAGGAGGGCGAGGAGCCCAAGCCGTTCACCGCCGATGACGTGGTCTTTACCTACAAGATCATGATGCACCCCAGGACAATCACGCCGCTCAAGGTGCGGTATGAGTTCATCGACTCCGTTGAGAAGATCGATGATTACACGGTCAAGTTTACGCTCAAACGGCCGATCCTGAACGCCCTGGCCAAGTTCAGCTTCAAGATCATCCCGAAGCACGCGCTGGGCAATCCCAACTATCTCACGCGGGACGATCGTTTTGTCCAGAACCCCATCGGCACTGGGCCATATATCCTGAAGAACGTTACCGCCGAGCGTGAGATCGTCCTTGCGGCGAACGACAACTATTTCAAGGGCAGGCCCCACCTCGACACGATCGTTGCCAAGCCCTTCGCGGACCAGAACATCATGACTCAGGCGCTCATGTTCAATGCCATCGATATGATCGTGCTCGTGAACCCCCGAGACATCCCCGAGGTCCAGGGCGACAAGCGTTTCGTCCTTCAGCCCTACAACGCGCTGTCCTACTCGTTCTTCGGCTACAACTGCCAGAACCCGCTTCTCGCGGACAAGCGCGTCAGGAAAGCCTTTACCTACGCCGTAAACCGGCAAGAGATGCTTGATTCGTTCTTTAACGGCCAGGGAACCATCATCTCCGGGCCTTTCGCGCCCGGGAGCTGGGCATACAACCTTGATGTGCAGCCGCTGCCCTTCGATCCGCAGAAGGCGACGGCGCTCCTGCAGGAAGCGGGCTTTACCCCGGGGCCGGACGGCATTATGCAGAAGAACGGCAAGAAGCTGGCGCTTACGCTCAAGGTGCCGATCGAGAAGGAGAGCGAGGCCGTAAAGCGCGTGGTGCTTGCATTCAAGAACTATCTCAAGAATATCGGCGTCGACATCAAAGTGGAATTCAAGGAATGGCAGGCCTGGAAGGAAGACGTATTCCTGGACCATGAATTCGACATTGTTTTTGCGTCGTGGGTCTTCGACGATTCTGCGGACATCTCGTCCCTCTTTCATTCCGGAGAGATTGGACCGTGGAAGAACAACTTTGGGAGCTACTCGAACCCTGAAGTGGACGGTCTGATCAACGAAAGCAAACTCACCCTGGACCATGAGAAGCGCAGGACCATCAACCGCAAGCTCCATGCAATCCTTTCCGAGGAAAATCCGTATACCTTCCTCTGGACCCTGACGAACTACGCGGCGTACCACAAAAAGGTGCGGCGCGTTGCGATTCATCCTTACAAGTTCTTTTCCTACGCCGACGAATGGTTCATGGAGGAGAAGGACCGGAAGTAGGATGCAGCCAATTCGCAGAACGCATGGAGCAGAGCAGGGAGTGGTTGCTCTTTGCGCCATGCCCCATGCTGATTATCTTTTATGAAGCTTTCAGCGATACGGCCCATAGCCCTTGTTCTGTCCAGGGAGCTGGTGATCACGGCGCTCCTGCTCCTCGGCGTGAGTTTTTTGGCGTTCATTATCCTCTACTTGTCTCCCGGAGACCCTTTCAGCATGCTGCTCGAGGGGCAGCTGTCCTCGGAAGAAGCGCGGGCCGGATTGCGCGAGGCCCTGGGCGTACCGAAATCGTGGTATGCGCAGTACCTGTCCTGGCTGACGGGCATGCTCCAAGGGAACTTCGGCACATCAATCCGCACGGGGCTGCCGGTCCTGAAGGAAGTGCTTCGCGTGGGGCTGAATACCCTCGTGCTGACCCTCGGTTCCATGCTCATCACGCTCCTGATCTCCGTGCCGATTGCTCTCTATTCCGCCGTGCGCGGCATCGATAAGCTATCCTGGCCCCTCACCATGTTCTCCTATGTGGTCTCGGCCATCCCCGTGTTCTGGCTCGGCTACATCGCCATTTACTTCTTCACGCACAAGCTGGGACTCTTTCCGCTTTTCGGATTTTCGAGCGCCGGACAAAAATTCCGCTGGCTCTATATGCTCCTGCCGATCTTCGTGCTCGGCCTGGGAAACGGCACGGTGAGCGAGGTCATCCGCTATCTGCGCAACGAAATGGGCAGGGTCATGGCTGAGGACTATATCCGCACGGCCCGCGCCAAGGGCGCCTCGGTCTGGAAGCACTCGTTCAAGGAAGGCCTCCTGATCCCGATTACCGAGATCATTGCATCCAAGATACCCTTCATTCTCGGTGGTGCGGTGATCGTGGAACAGGTGTTTAACTGGCCCGGCATGGGACGGATGGCCTGGCAGGCCGCCCAGGACCGCGATTACCCGGTCATCATGGGCATCGCCATCCTGGCGGCGGTATTCGTTCGCATGGGAAGTTTGCTCCAGAGCGTGGTGTATGTGACGGTGAACCCGAGGGCGTCGAAGGAATGATTCAATTTTGGAATGCAGAATGCAGAATGCAAAATGCGGAATGCGGAATAAAGAACTTCATTCCAATGGAAAACCCGGGGTCCTTTAATCCCTGTTCATCTGTGGTTATCAACGCATGAAAACCTACACCCAAATATCCGGTGAGATCAACGAGTTCTCGGACCTGCCGATCTGGAAAAAGGCGGACGCCGTCGATCTTGCCTACGTGGGCTACGGGCTGCTCATCGTAACGCTCGTGGTGGTGTCCTACGTCCTCGGCTCGTTCAATCTCCTGCCGCGCGACCCCCAGGACATCGACCTCGAGCTCATGATGGCGCCGCCGGGAACAACCGGCCATCTGCTCGGTACGGACTTCATAGGCAGGGACATGCTGTCGCGCTTGATCGTGGGCATCCAGGCCTACTTTCTGCCCGGACTGCTCGCTGTTTTTATTGCGCTCATCTTCGGCACCGTGCTCGGCGTTCTTGCGGGATACCGGGGAGGAAGGTTCGATACGGCGATCACCTATGTTACGAACCTTGTGGACTCCTTCCCGCGACTGGTGCTGATCCTGCTCGTGATCGCGGCGTTCAAGCCCGATATCTATTACATCATGATCGTCGTGGGCCTCACGAACGTGCCGGTCGTTGCGTCGCTCATCAAGGGCAAGATCCAGTTCCTCAAGCAAAAGAACTTCATTGAGGCCGACGCGGCGCTGGGGCTGCCGACGAGAACAATCATCCTCAAACATATCCTGTGGCATAACTGCCGGTCGCTCCTCATCATTCAGGCCACACTCGGCATGGCGGAGGCCATCCTGATGGAAACCTCTTTGAGCTACCTCGGGTTCGGAGTACAGGAACCGACGCCTTCGTGGGGGAACATGGTGCAGGCAGGGGCAAACTATTTCATGCAGGGCACGTTCTGGCCTTCAACCGCACCAGCTCTCGCGATCCTCTTCACGATCCTTGGATTCCATCTGCTGGGCGACGGGCTGAACAACATCCTCGAAGGCAAGAGAAGGAACGCATGACAACGTCGCTTTTGAAAATTGAGGATCTCCGCACCTATTTCTACTCCCGGAGCAAGCAGGCTTTCATCCGGTCCGTGGATGGCGTGAGCTTCGAGATCGCACGCGGCGAGACGCTGGGTGTGGTTGGCGAGAGCGGCAGCGGCAAGAGCATCACGGCCCTGTCGGTCATGGGGCTCATCAGCGCCGGTCCCGGCGTGATCAGCGGGAAGATCACGTTTTCGACGAACGGCGTCCAGAAGAACCTCCTTCAAGACCTTGAAACCTATGTGAAGATCACGAAGCAAGACGGCAAGATCATGGACGTGAGCAAGGACGTGATCGGATGGGAACTGCACAACGAGCGTGTCATGGGCACGGTGCGCGGCAAGGAAATTGCGATGATTTTTCAAAACCCCAAGTCATCGCTTAATCCGTTTACAACCGTGGGCAAACAGATCACCGAAGCGATCCAGCTTCATGCGTCAACTAAGAACGAGCAGGAAGCAAAGGAACGGGCCATTGCCTGGCTCGACCGGGTAAAGATCGACACGCCTCGCCTGCGGTTCGACAACTATCCCTATGGGCTCTCGGGCGGGATGTGCCAGCGTGTCATGATCGCCATGGCGCTGGCCTGCGAGCCGTCACTCCTGATTGCCGACGAGCCGACCACCGGGCTTGATGCCACCATTCAGTCCAAGATCGTGGATCTCCTGGCCGAACTCAAGGCCGAGCTCGGCGTCACGACGATGCTGATCAGTCACGATATCGGCATCATTTCGAGACTCTCGGACAGTGTTGCCGTGATGTACGGCGGCACCATCGTGGAGTACGGGCTTGCCAGGGACATCCTGGGTGCGGACGTTGCCTCCAAGCATCCCTATACCTCGGCCCTCATGGCTTCCATTCCGAGCAGCCGGAACATCAGGGAAAAGGGATATCTCCAGGCCATCGAAGGAGATGTGCTGGATACCATCAACATTCCCGCGGGATGCCGGTTCTTCTCACGCTGCAACCGCATAACCGATGCGATCCGGGAGAAGTGCGAACGCCACGAGCCGGATTTGCGCGAGATCGCGCAGGAACACCGGGTACGGTGCTGGTTGTATTTTGATTAAATTAAATACTCATCTCGCGCAAAGGCACAGAGGACGCAAAGGAAGAAAACGAAGATTCAAAGACTAAGATTCAGAGCTTTTCTTTGCGAGCTTTGCGTGAAAATACATTTTATGTCCAATACCATTCTCGAAGTCATAGACCTCAAAAAACATTTCACACACCGCAGAGGCATATTCGCCACCTTTAAAGCGCAGCAGGTTATTCCTGCGGTGGACGGAGTGAGCTTTTCCCTCCAGGAAAACGAGACCGTCGGGCTCGTCGGCGAATCGGGCTGCGGCAAGACGACAATCGGCAGGACCATTCTCCGTCTGGAAAGACCTACGTCGGGCAAGGTCATTTTCGACGGGAAAGATATCACCAGCGTTCCTACCGAAGAGCTTCGTCAGCTCCGGGGGCAGATGCAGATAATCTTTCAGGACCTGGACGCGGCGTTGAATCCCAAAATGCGCATCCGGGACATTCTGAAAGAAGCGATCACGGTCCACCACCGGGTCAGCGATGCGGAGGTGGATAAACGCATCAGCGACCTGCTGGAGCAGGTGAACCTCAAAAAAAGCAAGCTCAGCAATTTTCCGCAAGAGCTTTCAGGCGGAGAGAAGCGACGGGTGGGCGTGGCGCGAGTGCTGTCCGTGGGCGCCCGGTTCATCGTTGCAGACGAGCCTACGAGCGCTCTTGATGTCTCTATCCAGGCGCAGGTCGTGAATTTGCTCCGGGACCTTCAGAAGCAGCTGGGTCTTTCCTACCTCTTCATCTCCCATGACCTCCGGGTGGTCGAGCTCATCAGCCACAAGGTGGCGGTCATGTACCTGGGAAAGATCGTGGAGATGGGGTCTGCGGGCCGCATCGCAAACAAGGCGAGTCACCCGTACACGCATATTCTTTGGTCCTCGCTCGTTGAGAAGCAGAGCAGGGAGGCCACCCGGAAAGCGACGAGCGTGCACGCCGGGCGCTGGGGAGTGTTTGATTTTGAGCGGCCTATTGCCGGCTGCCGGTTCGCTCCCCGCTGCCCGGTATTCGAGTCCAAAGGCAAACCCGCTGTCTGCATTGATCCCGCAACGGAACCACAACTTCGAGATATCGGCGGGGCCCACCAGGTCGCGTGCCACTTTCCGCTGTAATGCCGTGGCATGCCGTGACATTTTTCTTGATTTTTTTATCCGTTCGTATGATAATGGCGGCCTTGAACGTCTTACGCAAATCATATTGAACCGTCTTTCGTAGAGACGATCTATTATTAAGGAGGATATTGGTAATGAGGATCATTCTTTTGGGCGCGCCGGGCGCGGGCAAGGGCACGGTGGCGAAACTGTTGACAGCATTGGACGGCTCGGTGCAGATCTCGACCGGCGATATTCTGCGCGGCGCGGTAAAGGCCGGCACGCCCCTCGGCAAGGAGGCGCAAGGCTATATGGATAGGGGCGATCTGGTCCCCGATTCACTCATCATGGGCATCATGGAGCAGCGGCTTCAGGATCCGGACATGAAGAAAGGTTTCCTGCTTGACGGGTTCCCGAGGACCATCCCGCAGGCGGACGCGCTCGGCGCGCTGCTCCAGAAGCTCAACATCAAGCTCGACCTCGTTGCGAACATCGACGTTCCCCGTGACGTGATCCTCGACCGGCTGACTACGCGCCGTACCTGCTCGAATCCCTCGTGTCAGGAGATCTACAATGTGAAGAGCAACCCGCCGGCACCGGGTGACAAATGCAAGAAATGCGGCAGCCCCGTGGTCCAGCGCGCCGACGAGACCGTGGAGGCGATATCCAAACGGTTGGATGTCTACAATGAGAAAACGGCCCCCCTCATCGGATACTACGAGAAGAAGGGCATGCTCCTCACGATCAAAGAGACTTCGAGTGATGGCGTCGTGAATGCGATTAAGAAGGGGATTGCGGCTAAGAAGTGACGCGTTGTTCGCGTCACCCTGAGCATGGCGAAGGGTCTCGGTAATACAGATAATGCGAACAGCGGGATGATCTCATCCCGCTGTTTTACTTTGTTTACGCAAAATTCGAAAGTTGAGGATGTTCTTATCTTCTATTCATCCAGGACATTTTTTACTATTGCTTTCATCAACGCTTTTTTCAAGACGCCC
>JBLMWN010000200.1:0-3073 GCA_050257255.1 Betaproteobacteria bacterium
AGATCATGCTGATCCCCGACGTGCTCGCGAACGCCGGCGGGGTGGTGGTGAGCTATTTCGAATGGAGCCAGAACCTCAACAGCGAATACTGGGAAGAGGACAAGGTCGTAAGGAGACTGAAAAACGTGATGATCAGCGCCTTCAACGACGTCTACGGGTTATGCGATGAAGGAAAGTGCCGCATGCGAAGGGCCGCCTACCAGATCGGCGTGAAAAGAATACTTCATGCGGAGCGGCTCAGGGGGAATCTGTAACCCTTCGCTTCGCAGAAGTACAAAGTCCGACATGCTGAAAAACACCATAGAATCTGCAGATTATTATCCTGGTTTACGTAAACGCTGACATAAGCTCAGTGCAGTTGTGATAAAGGTTTTAATGTGAGTACTAGTGGCTGCGGAGCCTCGACTATGGCCGTTTTTCATCACGCAGCACTCTATTTTAATCGGATTTTTGCAACTGCAAGGTAAATTCCTTGACAGTGCGGTATACGCCAACCTTGGCGCCATCACCCTTTCGTGTATATAAGAAGCGTCTTTTTCCCGAGGGAGAGGGCTGTCAGGTGATGCTGCTGGATAATATCTTTCAGTACCTCGGTCCACGGGACATTTGAGACCTTGATCGTGACCGTCCCGGTGATCTCGGGAGAAACGAAGATCGTAACCCCGTCTTTTTTATTGGCCACCTCGGCGATCATCTGCAGCACCTGATAGAGATTGGCATCAACGAAGTCTATAGAGATCTTGGTGGATTTCACGTTCAGGCTGGATTGTAATGCACGGCTTTGATACTGCTCCAGGTCTTTGTTGGTAAACACCTTGCCATCGGCGTAAACCGTCGAAACAACCAAGAACGTCAATATACTCGCAATGATCTGTTTCTTCACGGGTCCCTTTCCTACAATAACACTTTTCGCTTTTTTAAATTTAAGTATAGCACAAGTCTGATGTTGCACAAGTCCGCGTGGGCGACATGCGCCGCTGAAGCCCCTTCCATGATCTGCTTACTCTAGTTGATGGCGGACCGGAGCATCGGATGAAGTGACAACGATGCAAAAAAGTCGTAAGCTATTTAGTATCGAAAAACTCGACAGGAGACCATGAATGGACAAACGTCGTTTTAAATATATGCGTGAGGACTTTGGGGATCTGCCGGTTGCACTGAGGCATCTCACGATCTACCTCAATTTTGCCGGCGATTTCGTGGAGGCGACTATTTGTCTCGAAATTACCGCGTTGCAACAGATGGACGAACTACGCCTGGATGCAAACAGTCTGGAGATCATGAGCGTTGAATGGTGCAGTGGCCCTGCCGGTGCGGGAACGCCGATAAAGTATGGATACGTCAGCGAGAAGAACAGTCTTATCGCGCAGCTCCCGCACAGGGTTGAAAAAGGCGGGACATTCTTCGTGAGGACCGTTACCCGCTGTTTCCCGTCTGACCATATCCTGGAAGGAATTTACCGCGATGCCACTCCTCCCGGTGCGCCTCAGCAGTACATGTCGCAGTGCCAGCAGTGGGGGTTCCAGCGGATAATGCCGATCATCGACGACTGCAGGGCCAAGTGCACGATGACGACGACGATCGAGGCGGACAGCGCCTATACCCATCTCATCAGCAACGGCAATATCAGCCGCCGGACAAACTTAGGAGGCCGGCCCGTCCGGAAGCCCGGAGACCCTTCGCGCCAGGTGATCACGTACGAAAACCCGGTGCCGATGGCGCCGTATCTCTTCCTTGTCTGCGTAGGGACATGGGACACCCTGGCCGATCAGGTCACCTTCCCCTCCGGCCGCACCGTCCGTCTGGAATATCTTGTCCCGCCGAAAGCGGCTGATGAGGTCCGCATCCCGATGGAGATCCTCAAAGAGGCAGTCCTCTGGATCGGAAGGACCCAGGATTACGAATACACCGGAGAGACATACCGGACGATCTGCATGAACAAGTCGAATTTCGGCGGGATGGAAAACGTGGGAAATACCACGATCGTGACGGACGCTGCCCTTATCACGGAGCATACTCTCGACGTCGCCCTGCTGTATGCCCACGCGGTCATCGTCCACGAATTCGAGCATAACCAGTGCGGAAGCGAAACCACGATGGAGACCCCCTTTGACGTTTGGCTGAATGAGGCATACACCGTAGACGTCGAAAGGCAATTTATGGCCGACCTGTTCGACGCCGCTTTCATTCGCCTTAATCAGGTCGACAGCATCCGAAACCCCCTGCTCGGGCCGCTCGCGATCGAAGATGCGGGGCACGCCGGGAAGATCGTGCGCGAAGGCTTCAATGACCCCGACGAGTTGATCGACGGAGTTACCTACGTGAAGGCGGCTGAAGTCATCAGGATGCTGAGGCTGATCCTCGGCAAGGAGAAGTTCCACGCCGCGAAAACCCTCTACTTCTCACGCTATCATAACGGAAACGCCAATACGGACCAGTTCTTCGAATGTTTCGAAGAGGTCTCGGGAAGGCAACTCGATCAATTCAGGAAAGAGTGGCTCTACAGGATCGGCTATCCGAAGATCACCGCTGCCACGGAATACGACCCCTCCCGCGGCAGCTATCGCATCCGCTTCCGCCAGGAAATAGGAGAAGGGGAGAAACCCTTTCATCTCCCGATCGAGCTCGCGCTGGTTGACCGCTCGGGTCACGACATGGAGGGCACCTCAAGAGTTTTCGAGCTCATGGAAGAGGAAGGGGAGATAGTCTTTCATGGCATATCCCGGCCGCCTGCCTTCGCCTCGATAAACCGCGACTACTCCTTTTACGGGACGTTCAGACACGACAACGCGGATACGGAGGTCCTGTCTCTTCAGACACGTCTCGACCCCAACGCCTGTAATCGCGTGGACGCCTTCCGTCAGCTGACCGACATCGAACGCATCAAACTCCTTCACGACCCTGCCGGCGAGGTGGCCGCCGGATGGTGCGAGCTCTTCGGGGAGATCCTTTCCGACGGGGACATCTCTCCTTCGCTCAAGGCGTACTTCCTGCGGATCGAGGAACAACCGCTGGACCGCGAGTATATAACATGGTACAGGGAACTCGTTGCGGCGCGGGACCGTCTGATGCT